>DASUYO010000068.1:0-5117 GCA_036377375.1 Pyrinomonadaceae bacterium | reverse complement strand
CCTCGTGCTGGACGTCAGACTACGTGGGTTAAGCGGGCTCGATTTGCAACATGAACTCGCGGCAAGGAAATGCCAAATCCCGATAGTCTTCATTACGGGTCACGGCGACATCCCCATGACTGTTCGCGCAATGAAAGCGGGGGCAGTTGAATTCCTGACTAAGCCATTTCGCGACCAGGATCTACTGGATGCTATTCAAATAGCGCTACAGCGAGATCACGCCAGGCGCGAACAGGAGAAAGAGTTAACGCAGTTACAACGTCGGTTCGACTTGTTGACTGCTCGGGAGCGTGAGGTGATTTCGCTCGTAAGTGCCGGCAAGTTAAACAAACAAATCGCTGATCAACTTGGAACTGCGGAAAATACGATCAAGGTTCATCGCAGTAGGGCAATGGAGAAACTGCGCGCGGACTCCCTCGCCGACTTGGTAAGAATGATTGAGAAACTCAAAGACGTCTCGCACGCTGAGTAAACCAAAGCATTACTTTCGTTCACCCCTTTCCACAGACTTAGTCCACCAAAGACCACTAGATTCGGTCTCGACTCAAGAGTATCGTCGGTTCGGAGGACGCGAGATTTGGTCATATCGAAGGCCCCAACTTCAATAGACTTGCTCTCCATTCAAGGGCATTGGACGTATGCAGATGAAAGATCCGAAAGTGATATCCGTGGTTGATGACGATGCAGCGGTCTGTAGGTCTACGGCGCTGTTGATCGAGTCCTTTGGCTACCGAGCGGCAGCATTCCAATCCGCCGAAAGTTTCCTTAACTTCGGCCAACGGCAAGATACCTGTTGTCTCGTCCTCGATGTACAGATGCCGGGCATGAATGGGCTAGAGCTTCAAAGGCAATTGACAGCGGAGGGATGCACTTTTCCTATCATCTTCATGACTGCCTTCTACGACAAAGAATCCTGTCGACGCGCAATGGAAGGAGGCGCGGTGGCGTTACTAGCGAAACCTTATGGCGATGAACAACTACTTGAAACTATTCGCGTCGCGCTTACGCGTGAAGGTTCGACCGAGATCCTCGTCCAGGTGAATCACGATGAATATATCCACTGATAAGATCCCGCTTGCTATTACCGCGGACGACGTCGCATTAGGCAGTCATCTGATCCATTTTTGGAACACCGAAGAAGAATTCGAACGCGGGGTCCGCTTTTTCGAACCGGCGATCTCTGACAAAACGCAATATTGCGTTCTGTTCGGCCACGACGAAGCAAACACGCGAGTATTGGAGATTTTACGCAATAAGGGTCACGACGTGGATGCGATACTGCGCCACGGCCGGCTCGTTGTTTTGCGTCGTGAATCGTCAGCCTCTGAGACACTTGCAAAGATCGAGGCCGCGTTTTCCGCTGCCCTGCAAAAAGGAGCCAGGGCCATCCGCTACCTCGGCAACTTGGGAAGGGGGCGAAATCCTCTTCCAGGCAGGGGTGCTCACGAGGTGATCGACATCGAGAGTGGGGCTTCGCATCTCGCGCATCGCTATCCGTGCGTGATTGTGTGCATGTATGACGTGAACACGGTTTCGGGTGCCCTTCTACTCAACGCGGGTTTTGGGACACACTCTCATGCGGTTTCGCGTGGAGCATTGCGAGAGAATTCTTACTACATGGGAGAAAATCCTGGCCCAACGTTTTGCGAAACATGAGTGCGAATCGAGAGGGTGCGCAACAGCGCGGTGAACAACTTGATCTACGGGATCTGATCGAGACGCTTCCCGCGTTGGTTCTGTGTGCCCTGCCTGATGGCTCGGTTGAGTTTGCTAACCGCGCTTTCCACGAATATACCGGCTGCTCGTTCCAAGAGTTGAGAGGAGGCGAGTGGCATTCCCTTATCCACTCAGATGATCGTCTCGATTTCGTGGATCAATGGGGCGCGAACCTGGCTTCGGGAACAGCTTTCGAGACCCAGGCACGTTTGCGTCGCTCTGACGGCCAATATCGCTGGTTTTCGATTAAAAAGGCGCTGGCGGTTTCACTAACGCAGAATGGCGGACCGTCCTTGCGTGCATTGATCGCGTGTGAAGATATCGATGATCGTAAGCGGGAGGAGTTCGCACGTCGCTACAGTGACGAGAGATATCGCGTCGTTGTCGAAACTGCCAGTGACGCTATTATCAGCATGGACGACAACGGCACGATTCAATTTACCAACCCGGCTACCGAGCGCATCTTTGGTCATAAGTCGCAGGATTTAATTGGTAAACCGTTAACGATACTAATGCCGGAATGTTTGCGCGAAGCGCACGAGAACGGATTCAAACGCCATTTGACGACCGGCGAGAGGCACATGAATTGGCAAGGAACGGAGTTAACCGGTCTACGCAAGAACGGTCAGAAATTTGCAGTGGAAGTCTCTTTCGGAGAATTTAGCAAAGACGGCCGTCGGATATTCACTGGTTTGGTGCGCGATATCAGTGAAAGAAAGCGAGCTGAAGAGGCTCAACAAGCTTTACAGATGACGCAGATAGAACTTGAGCGAGTCTGCAGACTGACGACGATGGGTGAACTTGCGGCATCCATAGCTCATGAAGTTAATCAGCCCTTGGCCGCCATAGCGAATAATGGCAACGCGTGCCTCAGACTGTTAGCTAACAATAATTTACAACCCGAGATTCTGCGTCGGGTTCTGGGGGAAATCGTCGCAGACACGAACCGCGCCAGTGCAGTCATAGCTCGCGTACGCGCACTTATACAGAAGACGCCCTCTGAAAAAACCAAAGTCAATATTAACGAAATCATCTACGACGTGATGACATTAACCGGTCACCAGCTTAAGCAGAATCGAGTGTTGCTCGAATACAAACTGTTGACCGACCTACCGCTCGTGATGGCTGACCGCGTTCAGTTGCAGCAGGTGTTACTGAACTTGGTTATGAACGGCATTGAAGCCATGACTGGAGCGGAACATGATCGGCGACTACTGCGCATCGAATCCGGCTTGGACAAGCGTGGCAGTGTAGTCATCGCAGTCCGCGACTCCGGATCCGGGCTTGGATTTGAAGCGGATCACCTGTTCACTCCGTTCTTTACGACCAAAGCAAATGGGATGGGAATGGGTCTCTCCATCAGCCGCACGATCATTGAAGCTCACGGTGGACGCCTTTGGGCCGAACCTAATCTTCCTGCCGGCGCTGTATTCTCGTTCACACTGCCGCTAGTTGAGGGAAGTTCCTCATGAGAAAGAGATTAAAAATGCCCACCCCAAAGCTGTAAACGAAAGAGTTATCTACACTCTCCTTTCTGTCACCATCATTCCACCAAGGCCCAATAGATTTCTTCTACACCAGGTAATACATTGAATGCCATTAGAGGATTCAAAGTGAACAGCAATCTGATCGCGGTAGTTGATGATGATGAGTGCATTTGCTGGACACGGAGACAAGGCAAACGAGTGACTCTGCAGTTTAGATCCCCCGGGGAGGCAAACCATGGAATATCTAAACAAAGTCGCAGCGAGTGAACAGGATTCGGTTAACGGTAAATTTCAAGAGATCATCGGTAGCAGCCCTGCTCTCAAATTTTCTCTGGCGGAAGTAGAACGTGTCGCGCCGACAGATTCCACGGTGCTGATTCTGGGAGAAACCGGTACCGGCAAGGAGTTGATCGCGCGAGCCATCCATGACCTTAGCGCCCGTCGCGAACGTCCGTTTCTCAAACTAAATTGTGCCGCCATTCCCTTCGACTTGTTGGAGAGCGAATTGTTCGGGCACGAGCGGGGCGCTTTCACCGGCGCAGTCGGGCAGAAAATTGGCCGGTTCGAAATGGCCGATACGGGCACTCTGTTTCTGGACGAGATTGGAGATCTGCCACTTGCTTTGCAGCCGAAGTTGTTGCGCGTGTTACAGGAGCAGGAGTTCGAGCGTCTGGGCAGCGGTCGGACCCATCACATCAATGTCCGTTTAGTCGCAGCAACCCACCGCAACCCAGTGGAGATGGTGGAGCGAAGAGAATTCCGCAGTGATCTCTATTATAGGCTCAACGTCTTTCCCATTGTACTGCCACCGCTGCGAGAGCGCCGGCAGGACATTCCATTATTGGTGTCTCATTTTGTGCAAATGTTTTCTCGACGGATGGGTAAGCAGATCCATTTCATACCGGACGAAACGCTCGCTGCCCTCACGGCCTACTCGTGGCCAGGGAACGTGCGCGAACTTCAGAACCTGATCGAGCGAGCTGTGATTCGCGCCGACAATGGAGTGCTTCCGAATCCGTTGCCCAAATTGAAGAACAAACCTTTTCTACTGCCGCGAACTGGAAGCTCGTTCGATGATTCACAGCGAGAGGTAATCCTGACGGCACTGCACAAAACCCGTTGGGTGATCGGGGGACCGCGAGGAGCGGCAGTGCGGTTGGGACTGAAACGCACAACCTTGATCACGAAAATGAAGAAGCTCGGAATCTTCCGACCTATGCCGCAAGATGATGAGGAAGAATTCCTCGAGAAGCCGGAGAACGAGCGCTTCTGGCAAGCGACGGCGTGAAAGCTCATTCTAAAGCGTGATAGGTATGAGGAAGTTCATTGTTGCCACCCACCCCCCAAAGCCTTGTACAGCTGTACCAGCGACAATAGTTCGTTGCGTTTAGTCTGAGTTAAATCAAGTTCAGCGTCGAATAACTCGCGGTCTGAATCGAGAGCATTCAGAAGCGTATCCACGCCACCTTCATATCTTAGATGGGCCAGCCGCGATCTTTCTCGCAGTGTGGCGACCAGCAACTCCTGTTGAGTTCTTATTTCTCGAACCTTCTGATATTGAATGAGGCCATCCGATACTTCTTTGAACGCATTTTGAATCGTCCGTTGATACTGAACGACGCCGAACTCCTGCTGAGCCTTTGCAAATTTCACATCCGACTTGAGCCGCCCACCTGTAAAGATCGGCTGAGCTATCTGTGGCACAAAGGTCCACGCCTTACTTGGCCCGGAAAACAGATTTGACAGCTGATTGCTTTGAAAACCAAATAGTCCCGTCAAACTAATGGTCGGGAAGAAAGCACGCTTAGCAGCTGAGACCAGCGCGTTTTGGGCAACAAGATTTTCCTCGGCAGCGCGAATATCTGGCCTCCGTTCCAGCAGAGATGAGGGAAGGCCCGCAGGAACAGTCGGAAG
>DASUYO010000067.1:0-3415 GCA_036377375.1 Pyrinomonadaceae bacterium | reverse complement strand
GAGCGCGGCATCGGCAACGGCATGTCGCTCATCATCTACGCCGGCATCGTCATCGGATTGCCGCGCGGCGTCCTTCAGGTCTTCGAGCGCGTGCGCGGCGGCGATGTGATGGAGACCATCGGGGTCATCGCGCTGGTTCTGGCGCTGGTCGCGATCATCGCCTTCATCGTTTTTGTCGAAGCAGCGCGCCGGAAGATTCCAGTCAGTTACGCGAAGCGTCACGTTGGTCGCCAGGTCGTCGGTGGACAGCAGACGACGATGCCGTTGAAGATCAACATGGGCGGCGTGATTCCGGTGATCTTTGCATCGTCGGTTCTATCGATGCCGCAGAGTGTGTTTGCTGCATTTCCGCCCGATCCAAGCAATCCAAATCACTGGTGGGCCAAAGTCTATGGCTTCTTGCAGCTCTTTCATCCGGGCGATCCGTATTACGAGCTGATCTTCCTGTCGCTAATCGTCTTCTTCACGTTCTTCTACGTCTCGATCGTCTTCAACGTGGAAGAAGTGGCTGACAACCTTCGCAAGCACGGCGGCTTTATGCCCGGCATCCGTCCGGGCAGGGCGACGGCCGAATATCTCAATACCATCTTGACGCGTCTGACGACCGTCGGTGCGGTTTATCTCGCAATGGTCGCGTTTCTGCCGCAGTTCATGTTGAGCGGATTTAAAGTTGGCAGGTTGCCGCTCATCGGCACGTGGCTGGAATCGTTTGTCAGCACCACTCCGGGTCTCTCATGGATCCCGACCGGCATGGGCTACCAGTTCTACTTTGGCGGCACGTCGCTGCTGATCCTCGTGGGCGTAGCAATGGATACGGTCGCGCAGATAGAAGCGCAGCTCGTGATGCGCAATTACGAAGGGTTCCTCGGTAGTGGCGGTCGTCTGCGCGGGCGGCGAGCCTAATCCGTTATGTCGAAAATTATAGTGCTGATGGGTGCGCCTGGTGCCGGAAAAGGTACACAGGCGCGATTGCTTCAGGAGCGCCTGCATCTGCCTCAGATCTCGACCGGTGATATTTTTCGTGCGCTCGAGAATGCAGATACTCCACTGGCGCAAGAAGTAAAAGAAATAATGCAGCGGGGCCAACTCGTTCCTGACGATTTGACGATTCAACTCGTCAAGGAGCGCACGTCTCAACCGGACGCGCAGAACGGTTACATTCTCGACGGTTTTCCACGCACCCCGGCACAGGCGGCGAGCCTCGATAAACTCGCAGCAGAGCAGGGAAAGAGCATCGTGGCGATCCTGATCGACGTCCCGCGTGAACTGCTTGAGAAGCGAATGACGGGACGGCGAAACTGTCCGGTGTGTGGCGAGCTTTACAACATCTACTTCAAGCCGCCGCGCCATGACAACGTCTGCGATGTTCACCCTGACGCACAACTCGAGCATCGAGCCGACGACAATAAGGAAACTGTGATCGCGCGGCTGGCAACATATGAGGAGCAAACGCGGCCGCTCGTCGAGTACTATAAAGCAGCAGGTTTGCTGCGCACGGTTGACGGTAGTCGCGACGCAGAAACAATTTTCGAGGACATCCTGGGAGTGTCTGCATGAGTCTGCGTTAAAATACTTTGCAATGATTATCGGGAAGTCGAAAAAAGAGTTGGAGAAGATGCGGGCCGCGGGTCGCCTGGTTGGGCAGGTGTTGGCGCATCTACGAAATTTGGTAAAGCCGGGTGTCACTACGATCGAGATCGATCGCGCAGCGGAACAGATGATCCGTGATGCCGGCGCTTTGCCGACGTTCAAGGGGTACAACGGGTTTCCGTATTCAATTTGCGCTTCGGTGAACGAGCAGATCGTCCACGGTTTTCCGTCAAAGTACGTTTTGCAGGAAGGCGACATCTTTTCGATCGACTGCGGCGTGACTCTCGAAGGTTTTGTTGGCGATACCGCCACGACGGTACCGGTCGGCGAAGTCGGCGAGGAGAAACTCAGGCTGGTTCGCGTCACTGAAGAGTGCCTGGAGAGGGCGATTCAACAGTGTCGCGCGGGAAACCACTTGGGCGACATTGGCTGGGCAGTGCAGCAGCATGCGGAAGCCAATGGCTATTCGGTAGTCCGCGATTACGTCGGACACGGGATTGGCCGTCGGATGCATGAAGATCCGCAGATTCCGAATTACGGCCGGCCGGGGCTGGGACCGAAGATCAAGGCTGGGTACGTCTTTGCCGTTGAGCCGATGGTGAATCAGGGCTCACATTTCACGAAGGTGTTGGCGGATGGCTGGACGGTTGTGACGGTTGACGGCAAGCCAAGCGCCCACGCCGAGCACACAATAGCGATTACAGAAGAGGGACCCGAGGTTCTGACGCTGGTTTCCTCAGCCGCGCCCTTGGCGCCGGAAGCTGCAACAGTGTAATCGCCCGGAATTTAGCATAGTTCAGAGTTCAGCCTTTAGGCTGCTGTTTCGAGGAAAGCGCCGCAATTGTCAGCAGCAAGCTAAAGCTTGAACTCTGAACCAAGCTAAATTCCGGGTGACCGTCGCAGGTTGGCAAACTAAAGAGCCGCATGGTATTATTCGCAGTTTGTCGGCAGCGTCGATATTCCATTCTGAGAGGATATGGCGAAGGAAGAAGCGATAGAAGTCATGGCAAAGGTGCTGGAAACTTTGCCTAACGCTATGTTTCGGGTCGAGTTGGAGGACAGCCAGCATCAGGTGCTTGCGCACATATCAGGAAAGATGCGCAAGCATTTTATTCGCATTCTTCCGGGAGACAGAGTTTTGGTGGAGCTTTCGCCATACGATCTCAATCGCGGCCGCATCACGTATCGCTATAAATAGGTAACGAGGTTCAGGTAATGAAAGTCCGTGCGTCAGTAAAGAAGATGTGCGACAAGTGCAAGGTCATCCATCGCAAAGGCGTAGTGCGAGTGATCTGCCCTAATCCAAAACATAAACAGAGACAAGGATAAACGAGAAATACGATGGCACGTGTAGCAGGAGTAGATCTACCACCCAACAAGAGAGCCGAGATTGGTCTGACTTACATTTACGGCATTGGCCGCTCGCGGTCGAATTCTGTGCTTAAGGAAGCGGGCGTGAACCTCGATACTCGCGTGAGAGATCTGAGTGAAGACGAGCTGAGCCGCATTCGTGCCATTCTGGAAACGCAGGGAGAGATCGAAGGCGACCTGCGCAAGCGCGTTCAGATGGATATCAAGCGACTGATGGACATTGGTTGCTATCGCGGTTTGCGACATCGCCGCTCGCTTCCAGTGCGTGGCCAGCGAACTCATACCAACGCGCGGACGCGCAAGGGACCACGACGCGCCACGATTGCGAAGAAGAAGGCGCCGGGCAAGAAGTAGTTTAGTTCAGAGTTAAGAGACTTATGGCTAAAGCAGGCGGAAAAAAGAAAGTCTTTCGAAAGAAAGAGAAGAAGAACGTTCCCAACGGCATCGTGCATAT
>DASUYO010000066.1:0-3881 GCA_036377375.1 Pyrinomonadaceae bacterium | reverse complement strand
CAGGCATTGTCCTCCTTGCTGTCTCCGCTCTCGCCGCTGCGGCCGATAATGGCCTGAGAATCCCTGTAGTTTCTGTACGCAAGGACGCCGATGGGATTACTCTGAGAATGAATCCTGGCCTCTTGAAGCTGCAAGTGTTTTCTTCCGACATGATTCGAGTATGGTACGCGCCTGGAGATACGATGCCGGCAAGTAAGAGCTTGGCCGTGATCGGTAAACCAGCTCAGGCTGCTTGGCGTATGGTCGAAACCTCAACTCAGGTGCGTCTCACAACTGCGGAACTCGAGGCGCGGGTGAACCGCGCGAGTGGCGCGATTTCATTTTTCGACAAGAATGGGAAGCCGATCCTGGCTGAACCGCCGGATGGCGGCAAACTGCTCACCCCGAATCGAGTTGATAATCTGGACACTCTGCGCAGCCAGCAAGCATTTCTTTTGCGGACGGATGAGGCGATCTACGGGCTGGGCCAACATCAGCAGGGCTTGATGAACTATCGTGGATCGAGTGTGAGATTGCTGCAGGAGAATCGTGAGGTGGCTGTTCCGATGCTGGTTTCCAGTCGCGGTTATGGCGTGCTCTGGGATAATCCCGCAGTCACAATTGTGAATGTGGGAGCGAACGAGGCCGAGACGATTCCGCCTCGGCAGTTGTTCAACGATGACGGTCAGTCCGGCGGCTTGAGTGCCAGCTATTTCCGCGGCGAAAACTTTGATGAACTCGGGCAGAAACGCATCGATCCGCAGATAGATTTCAACTGGTCCGCTGCTCCTCCCGCAATGCTGTCGCACGATCATTACAGTGTGCGCTGGTCCGGTTTCGTGGAAGCTGAGCAGGGGGGAGAGTACATGCTGCTCGCTACTGCCGATGACGGTGTGCGCCTTTGGATCGATGATACGCTCGTGGCCGACAACTGGAGCATACATCCACCGGAGACTTCGGTAGCAAAACTAAAATTCGCAGCGCACAGCCGTCATCGCATTCGGATGGAATATTACCAGGGAGCTGGCGGCGCCGAGGTGCGGTTGGCTTGGCGGGTACCGTCTGCAACCCAACTGCCACTTACGTGGAACTCCGAGGCAAGCGATTCGATTGACTATTATTTCATATATGGACCAGCGCTTGACAAGGTGATCGCGGCCTATCGCCACCTGACCGGAGCGGCGCCTATGTTTGGCCGTTGGGCGTGGGGATTCTGGCAGTGCAAGAACCGTTACCAAACGCAGCAGGAGTTGCTGGACGTGGTGAGCCGATATCGAAGTGAGCACATTCCAATCGACGGCATAATTCAGGATTGGCAATATTGGAATCCGCATCCGTGGGGCTCGCATCAATTTGATGACAAGCGCTATCCCGATCCAACAAAGTTACTGAGTGAGCTGCATAGTCAGAATACTCACCTGCTGATCTCCGTCTGGCCAAAGTTCGATGCCGCTAGCCCGAACGCAGATGAGCTGCGCACGGCGAGCGCTCTTTATCCGCAAGTCATTCCTTACGTTTATCCTGCGGGACGGGGGCAATGGTATGACGCATTCAATGCCTCGGCGCGCAAGATCTACTGGCGCCAAATGTCGAAGCAACTGTTTTCGAAGGGCATCGATGGCTGGTGGTTGGATGCCAGCGAACCTGAACTCAGCGGCAACTGGGGAGAATTTCGCAACTTCACGACAGCGGCGGGTTCAGGCGCGCGAGTCTTCAACGCATATCCTCTCATGCACACTACCGCGGTTTATGAAGGGCAACGCGCAGAGAACTTAAGCAAGCGTGTGTTCATACTGACGCGGTCGGCTTACGCTGGTCAGCAGCGCAATGCGGCGGTGACCTGGTCGGGCGATATTGGCGGAACGTGGGAAGTGTTCGCAAAGCAGATTCCGGCCGGGCTGAATTTTTCGTTGAGTGGCATACCTTACTGGAACACCGATACGGGCGGATTCTTTAGTGGCGACCCGGCTAATCCCGCTTATGCCGAACTCTTTACTCGCTGGTTCCAGTTCAGCGCCTTCTGTCCGATGTTACGCGTTCACGGTGATGGCCCACCAAAGGAAATGTGGCGCTTCGATTCAGCGACACAGAAGATTTTGATCAATTATGACGAGTTTCGCTATCACCTCTTGCCTTACATTTATTCAATCTCCTGGAAAGTAACGAACGAAGGTTATTCGATGATGCGAGCGCTGGTGATGGATTTTCGTGAAGACTCTCGAGTCTACAACATCGGCGATCAATACATGTTTGGCCCAGCGCTAATGGTCGCGCCCGTAATCAAGCCGGGAGTTTCAACTCGAGCGGTTTATCTTCCTGTCGGTGCAAGCTGGATTGATTGCTGGACCGGCAAGACATATACAGGCGGACAAACGATCGATGCGTCAGCGCCAATTACGACGATGCCGGTGTTCGTGCGCGCAGGAAGTATTATTCCTTATGGGCCACAGGTCGAATATTCCGACGAGAAGAATGATCCGATCGAGTTGCGCGTGTATCCCGGCGCCAATGGAGCGTTCACGTTGTATGAAGATGAAGGCGATAACTACAATTACGAAAAAGGTGCCTACAGTACGATCCCGATTAGCTGGAACGATTCAACCAGAATCCTGAGGATCGGGAAACGCGCGGGCTCATTCACAGGCATGGCGAAAGAGCACACATTTCGCATCGTGTGGGTTTCATCAGGACACGGGGTTGGAGTGCCATCTACCAGCGATCCAAACGTTTTGGTGCATTACCGAGGCACACCTTTGAGCATCCGCTGGCCAAGAAGCGCCACTGGCTTCCGGCACACACACGGAACTCCGCAGACACGCGCAAAACAGGCGAGCGCTGAAGCCGAGTACAAAGTAGGCCCGCGAACCCTCACTCTAGGGCTTGACCGTGACCATCACTACACCATGGCTCGGTACTTCGGCTGAAAACTTTCCGGTGAGCTTCCCGAGATCCTTATGCGCCCACAGATCCCGCACCTGAGCCGTCATGTGCTGTGGATACCCGATTTCGGTCCACGACACGGAGATCTCCTGGGTCTTAGGCCCACGATTGAACAGCACGACCGCTCGTCCACCGTCGGCTAGTTGCTTGGCCCATACCTCTCGATCGCCGTCACGTTTGGCTCTGCGGCCTTGCATTCCAAGTGAATCTTGATCCACTGCAATTACTTCACGATTGGTCAGAATCTCCTTCACTTCGTTCGTCATCTTGCGGAGGTCGTTTCCGGCCATCAAAGGCGCAGCCAGGATGCACCACAAACTGAAATGTGCGCGATACTCAGTTATCGTCATGCCTTCGTTTCCGACTTCCAACATGTCAGGATCGTTCCAGTGGCCTGGCCCAGCATAGGATTCAAGGCCATCCTGGAGGTCGAGGACATGCACTACGCCCATCCCGCCCCAGTCCCGCTTACACTCCCAACAATCCTGTATGTCTCCCGTCGTGCGCCAGAGATTTCCAACGTCTTTGGCCCATAACCACGGCTTGGACGTTCCCCACTCGCAAATACTAAAAACGATCGGCCTGCCCGCCTTCAACAATGCGTCTCGCATGATCGAATATGATGCCGGCGCGTTCTGCGTTCCCGTGGAGCACCAGTCATATTTCAAATAATCCACCCCCCAAGCTGCATACTGTCGCGCATCCTGAAATTCGTAACCCCGGCTACCTGGCCTCTTTTGACACGTAAGCATTCCGGCATCCGAATAGAGTCCGAATTTCAGTCCCTTGGAATGAACGTAATCCGCCAGCGCCTTCATTCCGGAAAGAAACCGTTGCGGGTCCGCCACGATGTTTCCCTGCGCATCGCGATTGATCTGCCAGCAGTCGTCAATGACGAGGTAAACGTAACCCGCGTCTTTCATGCCGCTCGTTACCATTCCATCGGCCATCTCCCTGATGAG
>DASUYO010000065.1:0-8662 GCA_036377375.1 Pyrinomonadaceae bacterium | reverse complement strand
ATGGATCTGTCGCTGCCCAGTCGCCGTACGGATGAGCAGCGATACAAGAAGTTTATGCAGGAGTACAAGCGACTGATGGAAAGCGGTGAGGCTCCAAACACGACAGTTCAGTTCAGCGCTGAAGAAGAACGGCAGCGCGTGTTTCAGCAACAACTGCTGGAGCGCCTGAGCAGCACTCCCGGAGTGATTGCCGTCGGTACAATCAATAACCTGCCACTGGCTGGAGGCGGACCGAATGGAACTTTTCTCATCAACAACAATCCAGCCCGCAAAGGGAACGCTGAATATCGTCTCGCCAGCGGCGGCTATTTTGCGGCAATGGAAATTCCCTTGTTGCGTGGTCGGACCTTCGACGCGACGGATCAGGTCAATTCACCTAATGCTGCGATCGTGAGTCAGTCGTTCGTACGCAAATATTTTCCAGACGAAGAGCCGCTCGGACAAACAATTCAATTTGGAAACATGGATACTGACTTGCGCCTTTTGCACATCGTCGGAGTGGTTGGTGACATACACGACTATGGAGTTGACGTCCCGGTTGGACCAACGGTTTATGGCAATGCCCTACAACGCTTGCCGGCCTCGAGTTGGAGTGTAGTTGCGAGAGCTCAGGCTGATCCTGCTTCGCTCGTTCCAGTGATGCGCGAGACCGTGCGATCGCTCGATCCGCAACTGCCGCTAAGGTTCCGTACGTTGGATCAGATCTTTTCGTCGTCGCTGGATAGGCGCCGGTTTAGTCTGGTGATTTTCGCAGTATTTGGAGCGGCGGCACTACTGCTCGCCGCCATGGGCATCTACGGTGTTACTGCGTACGCCGTTACTCAACGCACACGCGAGATCGGCATACGCATGGCCCTCGGAGCACAGATGGGCGACGTGCTGAAGATGATGCTGAAATATGCAATGACTCTGGTTTTGGTCGGGACCGCTGTCGGCGTGGCGGGTGCGTACGCGATTACGCGCGTGATGTCGAACTTGTTATTTGAAGTGACTCCGACCGATCTGGCGACCTTCGTCGCCGTGCCGTCGATTCTTCTCCTCGTCGCCCTGCTCGCCTGTGTCATACCGGCACGCAGAGCAACCAAAGTCGATCCGTTAATAACACTGCGCTACGAGTAACAATTGCCGAGTTGCGCCTTTTTATGGGATTGACCCGGCGCTACCGCGCTCGGTTCTGTTCGTTCTGAAATAAAACCGCACTAAACCTCATATAGTCCTGGAGGTCCATTTTACGCAAACCTCTAGCACATTCAATCCACAAACTTGAGAGGATCTATATGGTTAAGACCGGAATGCTCGAAATCGATCACAACAGTGGCGTGTCACGGCTCAATTCAGGTCCAGGCGACAGGAAACGACTCGCTAAGGATGAAGGAGAAGGTGATCCTTTTGCTAACGCGACGGAATTTTTGGAGGACGAGCGTGGACTCGATGATGGCGATTTCATTTTCGTAACCGGTGAGAACGGTACACACAGCGGAGTCGCCGTAATCTTCATCACTGACGCAGGTCTGGCGGAACATGTGGTCGACGTGATTACCGCTGAAAAGGCGGGGACGCCATCCTCAGCGATGACGGACAGAGCCGCCGCCAAGAAAAGAAGACCGACCAAAAAACCCGGTAAGAAACGCAGCAACAAAGCCGCCAAAAAAGGCAGCAAGAAAAGCGGCAAGAAGGCGAACAAAAAATAATCCCGAACTAGGAAGGATCAAACAATGAGACACCAAATACAGCGGCTTGCTGTCGCCGCACTCGCAATTCTATTACCGCTCGTAGTGCTTTACTTTCGTCATCAGGTGGTCACTGCTGCCGGCATCGAGCATTTTGCTCAGGACCCTGCGGCGACGGCGGCTCAGTCGCCCACTCAGACAAAGATCACACCCACTCCCATCCCAACTCCTGAGTCAGAGGAAAGCATCCGCCAACGGGAGCGGTTGAGAAGAGGCATCGATGTCGAGCAACCAAGGGTGTACGACGATGCTATGCTGCAACAGATGCTCGAGGTCGCAGAGGCTCGTCTCGCGCAACTGCAACTAATCGATCAAAATTCCATCGCGTCAAGGTTAGGTTCCGTCACTGGAGCGTCACAGCGAATATCCAGTTTCGGTTTGAACGTGCAGGGCATGCCACTGCCTCAAGTAGTAACGACGAACAGAGGCGCGACTGGCAGCACGACTCAGACCGATCAAACAACCGGCTCAAATTCATCCACACAAACAGTCACAACAAACGGAACCACAACAACCGGAACTACAAACCAATCGGTCCTGACAACAGGCACTAGCGGAACTACCCAAACGGTTAGCGGACTTGCGAGTCAAGACGTTGTCACGACACGAGGACAGTTTGGCCCACCGGGAGCTACCGCGCCTTCACCAACCACTACCTTACCGTCGTCAGGTTTCTCCGTTTCATCGTCTGACATTCTTAATGAGCAGGTGCAATTGACGGCCGAGATCAACGGGCTACGGCTAATGCTGACCGGGGATCTAACTGGCCACTTCCGCCGATATGCCGCGATGACGAAATTTAAAACCACGCTCGGCTTCCCAATCACGATCGCACCTGATCCACAATATAAGGACAAGGTGGCCGTCGTGGAGGTAGAAGTCGAAAGAAGTAGACCCCGCGAAAGAAGCGTAGCGGACGAGCCACCTTTGATTACAGCACTGCTTCCCCGTGAGAAGACCTACAATGTGGCCGCTATCACCGACAGTAGTGTCTCAGTCGGTGCTGGCGTGGCAACTCAGATTCTGGGTGTCTCGGGATCGTGGCTGCGTGGTCACAAGACCTATTACCTCGTTCAGGATCAGGACACCGTGGCCTCGACATTCCAGCCGACCACGCCGGAGCGAATCGGATTTATGTGGGAATTTCGGCCAGTGCTTGGACAACATTACGTCAGGTCTGGTTTGAAACAAACTTTTGTGCAGCTTGCGTTTGATGCTCCGCCTGAGGCGGACGAAGGCGAAATCGGGAAAGTATACGTTCGCACCTATTGGCGAGATTATGATCGCAAGCTCGGAATTCACAAAGAGATAGTTCCCGGCAGTCTACATCTAGCCATGCCATTTGAAATACCGCGCTATAAACTCGCAATCGATCCAGTTTTAGTTGCGAAGAATCTTGAAGATATCGGGGATGGTCAAGTTCTCATACGTCTCCCAGGGCGTTATTTGCCTGGAACATACGTGCGTATTGGCTCGAAGATCATAAATGGACTGCCAGAACTCTTACACGAGCAGCAGTCATTGCAGTTCGTAGCCCCGATCGGCATGCTCGCCACGACACCGGTTTACCTCGTTGCGCACGATGGTACTGAAGTTCCATTACTGCTTCATGGCTGCGGCAAAAGTGGTGGGACCACGATTACTTATGTTCCGAACGGAAATCCCACGATCACATCGAAGGACACAAACAGCGAGATAAAGATCAGATTTCAGAAGAAGCTAGTAACGAGCACGGGGACACAGTATGAAGCTCCCGAGGAACAAATTAACGGGCTAGTCATGGTCGTTGCCGGGCGCGTTTTTGGATTCTCTGAATTGAAACGCAATGGTGATGAGTTATCGGTTGTGATCCCGTCAGCCGATCTTGTTGCTAATCCAGAGTTGTCATTGCAAAAGCTGTTTCCCGCACGAGGTTGTCGTCCCGAGCCAGTAGACGTGGGGGACTTTATTCCTCCGAGTCAGACTGAACGCCTGGTCATGCTGGAACACAATCCACGCTGGACCAAATTCCTCCTGCTGGGGAAAGGCCTGGATAGAATGACAGTCCTGTCACCTGACGATCCAAGACCAGAACTTTATCCCGTCAGCTCGACGGCTGACGGCACCAAGATGCGTTTGCTCGTGCTTACCGACGCGCAACTTCAGAGCAACAAGCAAATACTCGTGCAGCGCAGCGGCAAGGACGAAAAGCCATTTCTCGTTT
Source organism: Pyrinomonadaceae bacterium (assembly GCA_036377375.1). Classification (GTDB taxonomy): domain Bacteria; phylum Acidobacteriota; class Blastocatellia; order Pyrinomonadales; family Pyrinomonadaceae; genus PSRF01. Next base: position 4,729 of record DASUYO010000065.1, on the reverse strand, counting down.
CAATTCCTGAGATCGACCCACAGATCGCGCCGCCGAAATCAAAAGAGTCAATATCAGTCGGGGCAAATGAAGCAATCATCGAAGGGGATGCAATGAAGCAACTTGAGAAAGTCACGTTCAGAGGTAAGAACGTCGACTTCGACATTATTGATGACAACAGCGTGCGGCTGAAAGGCCTCGCAGCACTGGGCGCAACATCAGCCGAGATGACGCAACGATTCGATTTCAAGTTCAAGGGTGACGCTAAACCGAAGAAAGTGGAGATCGTGGTTGTCAGAGCAAAATTCGAAGTGCGATGACGAATCAGAGACGGTTTGCTGCGCGCGAGCCGCGCCAGAGGCTGAGGGTGGCGATGAGACAGGCCAAGGGACAGAGTAGCATCGAGTAGCGCATGTTGAGCGGCGCGGTGGTGGCGTGGAGCCAGTCGTTGAGCTGGCCGATCACGAGTGAACCGAGTCCGTAGGCGATGATGACCGCGAAGAAGTAGAAACCGATGCCGAGGCCGCGCAATTCAGGACCCGCGATGTCGTGAACATCGGCTGCTGCTGGTCCAAGCCAGACGAGTGAGAGTGCCAGCAAAACCAGATTCGCAATCAGCAGCAGCAAGAGATTCCCGGAAAAAATAAATAACAACCAGAACGGCACGGCGATCAGTGCGGCAAGCGCGCCGAATAACATGCGACCACCGCGCCCGAACTTCAAAAACTTGTCCGCAAGATAACCACCGAGAATCGTGCCCGGCACGCCGGCGATCAACGTCAACACTCCGCCATAAAATCCGATCGTCAACAGATCCAGCTTGTAAACACGCGTGACAAACGTCGCGCCCCAGAATGAAAGGTTGTTAGCCGCCAGACCAAAAAATCCGTAACCCAAATAGTGATATCGCAACGGCGCTGAGTTAAAAAGTATCTTCCAATCTTTCGCGGTATATCTCGTGGTGGCGATCTCGGTTGTGCCGCGTCGTTCCTCACGGAGCAAGTAGACGAGCATAGCAATGACGAGCCCCGGGAAACCTAAAGCATAGAACGCGACTCGCCAACCGTAGTACTGGCCCAGCCAGCCGCCAAGAAAGAATGCGAGACCAGCGCCGATCGCGATACCCGAAGAGTAAATCGCCTGCACCGTCGCTCTCACGCGTGGCGGGAAGTAATCGCTCAACAAAGACAACGCTGCTGGTCCAAGTGTCGCTTCGCCGATACCAACCATCACACGGCAAATCATCAACGACCAGAAACCGTTTGCAAATCCGGTCAGCCCTGAAAAGAGACTCCAGACCGCGAGACCAGCGGCGATCATGTTTTTCCGTACGGCGCGATCGGCTAAATGTCCGAAGGGAATACCGAGTACGGTGAAGAAGATGACAAACGACATACTCCCGAGCAGCGCCAATTGCAGATCGCTGAATGCCATCTCCTTTTTGATCAGCGGCAGGAGGATGTAGATGATGGTGCGGTCGAGATAGTTGAAGACGTAAACGAGCGTCAGCAGGCCGAGGGCATACCACGAATAGCTACGCACCGGGCTTTTATCCACAGATTACGCAGATTCCTTTCTATGGATGAGGACGGTTGCCTCGCCGCGGATGACGATTTCATCGCGCTGATTGATGCAGGTCGTTTCAAGTTTCACGATCGGCTTGTCTTGGCGAATTTCTTTCACAGTGACGCGCGCGGTGATCTCGTCGCCCGGAAAAACAGGCGCAACAAACTGAAGCGTCTGCCCGAGATAGACGCTTCCCTGGCCCGGCAGCTTGTTAGCCAGCACTGAAGAAATAAGCGAAGCAGTCAGCATTCCGTGCGCGATGCGTCGGCCAAAGCGTGTCGTTTGCGCGAACGTCTCATCGACATGAATGGGATTGTGATCACCGGTAACATCGGCAAACGCATCAACATCCTCTTGATCGATTGTCTTTGTGATTTCGGCGCTGTCGCCGACGCTGAGCTTCATTGGCCTTCACCAAGAAACTTGATCACCGCGGCGTTGAATTCGCCAGCTTTCTCGAGGTTTGGCACATGACCACATTGATCGATCACGACCACTTTTGATCCGGCAATGTCCTTATTGAAACGTGCGCTATCTGACACGGGCGTTAGACCATCTTCTCGCCCCCACACGATCAGCGTCGGTCGTTTGATCGTCTTGACTGTGTCGTCCAGAAAGTCTTCTCCGCGAAGGATCGACTCAGTGATACTGTTGATCGTGTAGCCGTCGCCGGCCGCAAGTCGTGCAGCGATTGCTTGATCGATCGCGGCATCAGTTATGAATGCTTTGTTGTAAAAGACCTTCGCTGCAAGAAGCTTCATGCCCTCTCTCGTGGTGGGATTCAAAGCAAAGAGTGTGCGCATATCGAGATCTTTCGGCGGCGCATAGCCTGCTGCGTCCTCCAGCACAAGCTTATCGACGCGATCCGGAAAGGCTGCTGTGAAGGCCGCCGCGATCCATCCTCCCATCGAGTTGCCGACCAGCGACGCGCGCTCGATCTTGAGTTGTTTGCAAAACTCATCGAGAAAGTCGACGTAAGTGCGAATTCTATAATTGACCAAAGGCTTGTCGGATTTGCCGAAGCCGATCTGATCCGGCGCGTACACGTGAAACTTTTCCGCGAGCGGACCGATGTTGAATTGCCATGCTTGGGACGAACCTCCAAGACCATGCAACAAAATCACGGTTGGTCCAGAACCGGCTTCGATATAGTGGATCTTCTGGCCGAAGACTGTCGTTTCTTTGGCCGTCTGAGCGTTCGCCAGCGACGCAACGCAAAGAATGATTCCCAGGAGGGTGATTCTTAGTCTCATATCCGTATCCTATCCGTGTTAATCCGTGGCTAAATAAAGTTTGTCAAGCGCGTCCCGAAACCGAGCCGTGATCACATCGCGCTTGAGTTTTCCTGTCGGCGTGATCTCGTCTCGCGCTATTTCGAAATCACGATCGAGGATCGCGAAGCGCTTGATCGATTCAGTTGATGATACTCGACGATTCACATTGTCAATCATCGCTTGAATCGTTTCATGCGACGCAGCTGAGTTGAGCGTGATCAATGCAACGAGATAACTCTTTCCTTCGCCATACACCATTGCCTGGCTAATCAGGTGGTGCTCCTTCAACATGTTTTCAATCAGGGCTGGTGCGACTTTCTTGCCTGTCGAAGTAACGATCAACTCCTTCTTACGACCGATAATCTTCAGAAAACCGTCCTCATCCAGCTCACCAAGGTCTCCAGTGAGCAGCCAGCCATCTGCAAACATCTTTGCAGTTTCTTCCGAAGCTTTGTAGTAACCACTAAACATCATTTCACTGCGAACCAAAATCTCTTTGTCTGCCGCAATACGAACTTCGCAACCCGGCATCGGTGGGCCAACTGTACCAAACTTGTAATTGTCAGGACGATTGAATGCGACGCAAACGTTTTCCGTCAGGCCGTACGCCTGCAAGATCGGCAACCCTGCCGCAGCAAAAAATTCTGCAACCTCTAAAGGCAAAGGCGCTCCACCCGAGGTCAGAAGACGAACACGGCCGCCAAAGTAATCTTTAACTCGCGTAGAACCATCTGCAACGATGCGCGCGTGAATCTTCTCGAAGAAGCGCGGCAGACTCGCAAAAACTGTCGGCTTAACTTCCATCATGTACTCACCGAGGCGCGCGAGATCGTCAACAAAATAAGCTGGCGCACCGGCGTAAAGTCGATTGTAGAGACCGGAAATTCTCTCAGCTACATGACAAAACGGAAGGTATGAGAAAGAAACGTCTGTGTCGTAGATCGGAATCGTTTGGCGCAGCGATTCCACACTATTAATGATGTAACGATGACTCAGACACGCGCCCTTCGGTTGCCCTGTCGTACCGGACGTGTAGACCATGATCGCGATATCGTCGGGCTTTGCACCTTCCGCACGATCTTTCAACAACGATGCGAATCGCGAGCGTTCCTCCTGGCCACGCTCAATAAAGTCTCGATAACTGGTTACGTCATTGCAGCTCTCCGCATCGAGGGCAATCATGTGACGAACTTTAGGAAGCTGATCGCGAATGCTGAGCACTTTTTTAAGTTGCTCACGCGAATCGACAAGCACAAACTCAGCATCTGAATGGTTAATGATGTAAGCGATCTGTTCTGCTGAGCTCGTCGGATATAGGCCGACACCAACACCACCGGCCATGATCGTGCCGATATCGCTGATGGGCCACTCAGGAACATTTCCCATCAGGATGCACACTGACCCTCCGCGCTTTAGATCATACGACAGCAGTGCCGTGGCAAAGTCGTAAGTCTCCTGCTCGAAGCGTTGCCACGAGATTTCCTGCCATCGATCGTTGGAGCGAAAGTAGAAGACGTCTTTCGGCTCAGCATTCTCAATCGCGTACTTCTTCACGCGCGCGGCAAAAAGAGAATAGACTGTGGGATATTCCATTTTGTGCTTTTTGTGCCTTTTTGTGGCTAAAAACGAAAGGCGACGCAAGCCATATTGAGGCCGCCGCCCGAAGCACACATGATCACATTATCGCCACGTTCGAGTTTGCCGGCACCGATCGCATCGTGCAGCACCATCGGTATGCACGCTGAACCCGTATAGCCCCACTTCTGCATGATCGTATGCGTTCGCTCCATCGGCAGCTCGAGCTTGGCCATCACTTCTTTGATAGTGCTCAAGTTGACCTGCGTGAAGAGAAACAGTTTAACGTCACTGAGCTTCAGCTTCGCCTTTGCAAGCACTTCGTCGACGATCGC
>DASUYO010000064.1:0-58733 GCA_036377375.1 Pyrinomonadaceae bacterium | reverse complement strand
GCGATCACTCCCAGCACGCGCGCCACGTCTTCGACTTCGCGCGCAAAAACACCAATCTGGTCCAACGATGAGGCGAAGGCGACGAGGCCATAACGCGAGTTGCGACCATAGGTAGGTTTCAAGCCGACAACTCCGCACAGCGATGCCGGTTGGCGAACCGAGCCACCCGTGTCGGAACCGAGTGCGAGGGGAACAATGCCGGCGGCCACAGCAGTTGCTGAGCCTCCGGAAGAACCTCCGGAGACTCGCGTCGTGTCCCACGGATTTCGCACTGGTCCAAAAGCGGAGTTTTCATTCGATGAGCCCATCGCAAACTCGTCGCAATTCGTTTTGCCGATAATCACTGCCCCAGCTTTCAATAGACGATCGATAACGGTGGCGTTGTACGGCGGATGATAGTCACCGAGAATCTTCGATCCGCATGAGGTCTGAAGACCCTTCACACAGATATTGTCCTTGATCGCGATCGGAATACCGGCGAGCGCCCCCGCATTACCACCCTTCTCGATCTCCTCCGCGCGCCGCAACGCCCCCTCCCGATCAATCTCGAGGAACGCATTCAGCGTCTCATTCAGCTTCTCAGCCGCATTAATTGAAAACTCAACGGTTTGACGCGACATCTTTTGTGTCTTTTGTGCCTTTTTGCGGTAATCTACAACACTTTCGGGACGCGGAAGTGGCCGGACGCGGGGTCGGGGGCTTCGGCGAGGGCGGTCTGTTGGCCCAGGGATCCTGCGATTTCGTCGTCACGCGACGAGACGGTTTTTTCGCCCTCGGGAGTTAGACCACCGAGCGCGGGCTCGACGTTCGAAGTGTCGAGTTCGTTGAGCTGCTCGACGTAATTAACAATCTCGGCGATTTGTGAGCCAAGAGTTTTCAACTCTTCTTCCGCCAGCTCCAGATGGGCCAACTGCGCGACTTTCTCGATGTCCGATTGACTGATAGGCATTGTTCTAATCTCTCGACGTCCTGCGCTTCAATGAGAGTAAAGCGGTTTTGAGAAAACTTCTTCGCAGCTCTTTGTCATGAATGGCGTTTGCCGCAGACCACAATTCAAGCGGCACTTCGTTGTCGAGCGGCTGTTGCTGCGATTGTGACTGCTCCGCACGTGCGCTTGCGACCTTCGGATCTATCACAAACTCAAGCGCGCTCACCACCGGCTGGCCGAGGATCGAATTCACCCGAAAGATCAGTTGCGATCTCATTGACGTCAACTGTTTCCGCCAGATAGCGTCAGCAACGGCAACTGTCAACGTTCGATCTTCAAGTTTTAAAGGGACTGCGTGCTCTTTCAAACCATCACCGGCGGCGTGTTTCCACGCTGCCATCGCAGCCGCTTCGGCGACTTCTTCAGCGCCCTGCGCGGCACGCAGAACTCCCGGTAGCGATTTGATCCACGGATTCATGTTTTACACTCTTGCGCTCGCCGATTGAAACACGCAAACTCTGCCGCAGCAAGTCTATGAATCATCTACGCGAAAAACTGGTGCTGGCATCCAGCAGTCCGAGGCGTGCGGAAATACTCGAGCGCGCGGGTTGGCCGTATGAAATCATCGTAGCGGGGATCGACGAGACACTTTTGCCGAACGAACAGGCCGCAGCTTACGTGCAGCGACTGGCGCGTTCGAAAGCAGAAGCCGTTGCAAGTCGCCTGGAGCAGGGATTGGTGCTTGGCGCGGACACGACCGTCGTCGTTGGCAATCAGATCCTGGGCCAACCCGTTGACCATGCAGATGCGAGAAGAATGTTGGACTTACTCAATGCGAAATGGCACGAGGTTCTGACTGGTGTTGCTCTTGTTAGAGTTGGCGGCGAAACACGAGTTGCTTACGAGACGACGCGCGTGCGTTTCGCAGAGATGAGCAAGAGGGAAATTGATTGGTATATCTCGACGGGCGAGCCGTTCGGCAAAGCTGGTGCTTATGCGATACAGGGAAAAGCGTCACTCTTTATTGAAGAGATTGAAGGTGATTACTTCAATATCATGGGGTTGCCGATTCGGTTGGTGTATGAACTAACGCGTCAAGAATAGAACAAGTCAGGAAGGGTGGCTTGCCCCCGCTTTTCCCCATCCAGCGGGGGCAAGCCCCTCTTCCTGACTTGTTCTTGATTTACAAAACTGTACCACCGTCAATGTTGATTCCCTGGCCGTTGATCCCGCGGCCCTCTTCTGAAGCAAGTAACAGCGCAACAGCGGCGACTTCCTCAGGCGTCACGAGGCGGTTCTGAGGACTCATCTTCTTTAACGTCTCCAACGCTTCTTCTGCAGTGCGTCCCGTTCGCGTGGTGATTCGTTCGACACCGCGCGAGACCATCTCGGTATCGACATAACCTGGACAAATTGCGTTGACAGTGATGCCGGCCGCGGCGACTTCGAGCGCGACGGAGCGCGTCAGGCCCAAAACTCCGTGCTTTGATGCAGAGTAGGCGGCAATGTAGGGCGCACCCGTCTTGCCGGCGATGGATGCGATATTAATCACACGTCCCCAGCCTTTCTTCAGCATCGCGGGCAGCACGGCTCGCGTACAATAAAATGTGCCGTAGAGGTTGATCGAGAGATGTCGATGCCAGAGCTCATCGGTGGTGTTGACGAGCGTCGCGCTCTCTGCGATGCCGGCATTGTTGACGAGAATGTCAGCGTCTCCGGCACGTTCGTGCAACTCGCCGAACATTCGCGTGACGCTCGATGGGTCTGCAACATCACAAACGAGCGCAATCGCGCCGTTAGCAATCTCTCGTGCCACCTGCTCGACCTGTTCAGCGGTCCGCGCAGCGACAGCGATGCGTGCTCCTTCGCGTGCAAGAGCGAGAGCGATGGCGCGTCCGATGCCGCGACCGCCACCGGTAATCAGTGCTGTTTTTCCAGTTAACATTAGTGGCCTGTAAATCGCGGTTCGCGTTTCTCGAGAAATGCCTGCACCCCTTCATGTGCGTCGTCAGAGTCGAAGCAGCGTAGTTGCGCTTCGGTTTCGTAACGAAGCATCTCTTCAAGTTCGGCCGCCTGGCTCATGTAAACTGCATGCTTTGCTGCTGCAAGTGCGATGGGTGGCGCTGCTCGCAGTCGCTCCGCAAGCTGCATCGTCGCAGTCTCCAAGTCCTCCGGCGCAACAACCTGATTGACGATTCCGAGTCGAGCAGCCTCAGCAGCATCGATCGTCTCGCCGAGGAAGAACATCTCGCACGCCTTGTTCGGCGTAACCAGGCGTGGCAGGAAATACGTTCCGCCCCAATCGGGATGCAGTCCGACTTTCGCGAACGACTGGCTAAAGGTTGCCGTGCTGGATGCAATACGAAGATCGCATGCGAGAGCGAGATTGCAACCGGCGCCCGAAGCTGGACCATTGATCGCAGCGATTACTGGTTTGGTCATCTGCCGAATCGCGAGGATCACACGACGGCCCGCGCCAAGTATGCGCGAGAACTCCTCCGCATCTCGACGTTGCATCAACTCGGCCATAAACGCGACGTCGCCGCCCGCACAGAACGCCCGGCCCGCGCCGGTGATGATCACCACGCGAACGTTGCGATCGCTGCCGGCGTGCTCGAGCGCTTCGGCCAGGTCGCGTCGCATGTGGCCGATGAACGCGTTCAGCCGCTCGGGACGATTCAAAGTAATCGTCATGATGCCGGCGGTCTCTACAATTTCAATGTGCTCGTACATCTAACGCCCCTTAAATTCGGGCTTGCGCTTGTTCACGTAAGCGTCCAGACCTTCCTTTGCGTCTTCAGATTGGAAGAGCTGTTGCTGAAGCTCACGCTCGAGTGCGAGGGCAGATTCAAACGAGATCTCCGAGCCGGTCTGAACGGCGCGCTTGATGCGGCCGACTGCGTGCGCGGCTTTGTTTGGCGTCGTGAACTGTCGCGCGTAACCATGGACCATCTCGAGAAAACGTTCACCCGTCCCTGCTTCAAGGATCTGATTCAGAATGCCCAGCTCGAGACCGCGCTCGAAATCAAACAACTGCCCCGTTACCATCAACTCAATCGCTTTTGATTTACCAACAATGCGCACCAAACGCTGCGTACCACCTGTTCCGGGAAGCACGCCCAATGAAACTTCGGGCAATCCTAACTTACCCGCACCCTTTCGTGCGATGCGAATGTCGGCTGCCATCGCGACTTCCAAACCACCGCCCACGCAGTGCCCATTGATTGCCGCGATCACGAGCTTTGGAGTTTGTTCCAGACGATTAAGAGTCTCGTTTGCGTGAAGACAGAAATAGTACTTGAAAGTCGGCGTGACATTGGCGAGCATCTCGATGTCGGCGCCCGCGCAGAAGAACTTCTCGCCTTTGCCGGTGAGCACAACTACTTGAACAGCTTCATCCATCCGCGCGTTGAGAATCGCGCGATCGAGTTGCTGCATCATCTCGTAACTGTACGTATTTGCCGGGGGATCCTTGAGCGTGATGACTGCAACACCGTCGCGCGTTTGATAATCGAGTTTCGAGTTTGTTTCCGTCATTATCTAGAACCCATAAACCGAAATGTGCTTCTGGCTTTCAGAAGAAAATGGCTCGCGCCGCCAGCTACTCCAACGCTCGCGCAATCGCAAACCTGCCAATTGCGCCATCAGGTCCAATTCTGAGGGCCAGGCATAGCGGATCTGCACCGGATAGAGTCGTACACTGCCATCCGTGAGAACGACTTTCTGGCTAATCACTCTTTGTGCCGCAGAATCGTGTTGACCTACGTCCAACTGGACTTCGTCCGCCGTTACCTTTGTGGCCCAGTTGACCTGCCCGCCAGTGAAGCGAGTGAGATCAGGGACGAATGCTTCAATCACAAAGCAGCCGTCGCGTGATAGATGCGCGGCCACGTTGCGGAAACATCGCACTTGTTCGTCCTGACTGGAGAGCGCAAAAAAAGTGTTGAAGACGATGTAGACGAGCGCAAACTCGCCTTCGACTGGAACATCAGCGAAGTTACCCTGCGTGAGAGTGATGCGCTCGGAACCTGCTTTCGCACGCAATCGTGTAATCATTGATGGAGCAGCATCGACTCCATGAACCTCGACGTTTTTGGTTGCCAACGGCAGAGCGATGCGGCCGGTACCGATGCCCAACTCCAAAGCTGGACCGCCCCCGGCAAGCTCCGCAAGCGTATCGATCGCTTGCGGATCATAATCCGAGTACCACTCGTCATAAACGCCGGCGACGTGTTCGCCGTAGGTTTCGTCGGAATAGAAGTTCATCCGGCAGTGCCTCGCCAAATACTCAGATTCTCACGTTGCTTTGGAAGTGTATTAGTGCTCACTGGCCCAGGAAGAAGTCCCGGTGAAAAGCCGCCCAGAAAAAGCTGCGTCAGGTGTCGGGCCAGATCGTGCACCCTGAGCTTGCCCTGCGGATCGTACCAGTTGTAGATCCAGTTCATCATTCCAAAAAGTGCGTACGTTGCGACTGTAAGATCGATAATCTGTTTATTCTGCTGGCTCTCTTGAAGCTCGCCCAGAATCTTGCGCGCGAGTTTGGTGTATTTATCTTTACGTGTCGAGACGTGAGTGTACAAATCACCGCGAAGAGACTCCGCTTCGTGCGAGAGCACCTTCATCTCAGACATGTTCGCAGCAAAGAACGAAAGATGATTCTCGATGAAGATGCCGAGCTTTGTCACTGGATCTTCGACGCCTTCGAGTCGCTCCTCCAGGCGTTCCAGCACGCGACCGAAGCAGTTGTCCTGAATGAGAAAGAGCAGCTCCTCTTTCGATTTGCAGTAATGATACAGGCCGGCCAGACTCACATTCGTCGCCCGCGAGATGTCGCGCATCGAAGTCGAATGATAGCTCTTCTCGGCAAAGATACGCGCCGCAGTGCGAAGAATGAATTCCAACTTTTGATCGTAGCGCGACATCGTGCCTTTAGAGCCTTACATACTCAAACGCAAACGGTTTTCCTTTAATTCCCGCAGCCGGCGGTGCGATCCAATTGGCAATCTTTCCAACCTCAAAAACCGGGTGCATCAGACTACGCACGTACTCTCGATCCCCCATCGTCGGCAGCCATTCTGATTTGTGTCGCTCAAACTCTTCCTTCGAGATCAGATTGCCTTGGAGATCGAACGTATGACCGGCATACTCGCCGACGTGTCTGTGAAAACGTGGATGCGGTAAGTGAAGACGCTCACTCACACCTTCTTGTGCGATCACCTTGTTCCAACGCGCCAATCCCTTTTCACAATCTTTGACATACTCACCACGCAACACTTCATTCAAAGCATTTCTGAGCGGCACTTCGCGCGTTTTCAGTTGACCATCTTCAACGACTGTCATCGTGAAGTTTTCATTCGCCGCGAGATGATCCGTGTACTGCTCGCGTTCTTTGTAGCGACCCTTCAAACCGGCTGCGAAGAAGTCAGCGGAGTTGGAGCTGATCTCGCCGCCAAAAAGATCGAGCGAGTAGCTGAACCAGAAGTTGATGTACTTCTGAATGATGTCGAGCGGAATGCCGCCGAGCTCGCGCACGTCACCTTCCTTCATCAGTTGCGCAGTGCGGCGGCAGACGCGGCCCAGGCCTGTGTCGCCGACGAACATGTGATGTGCTTCTTCAGTCAGCATGAACTGGCACGTGCGCGCCAGCGGCTCGAAGCCTGATTCCGCGAGAGCTGAAAGCTGATACTTGCCGTCGCGATCGGTGAACATTGTGAACGCGAAGAAGTTGAGCCAGTCGTCGCAGGGCTGGTTGAACGCTTCGAGGATGCGCGGCTTGTCGGGATTGCCGCTGCGTCGTTCCAGTAGCTCATCCGCTTCGTCGCGGCCGTCGCGTCCGAAGTAGCCGTGCAGCAGGTAGACCATGGCCCAGAGGTGACGGCCTTCTTCGACGTTCACCTGAAAAAGATTTCGAAGATCGTAGAGTGAAGGACAGGTCTTGCCGAGTTGTCGTTGCTGTTCGACAGACGCGGGCTCAGTGTCGCCCTGCGTCACGATGATCCGGCGCAACGCATTGCGAAACTCACCCGGAACCTCCTGATAAGCAGGGCGGCCGTAGTTGTCACCGAAACCGACTTTCGCGTCGGGTTGTGGCGGTTCGAGAAAGATGCCCCAACGGTAGTCAGGCATCTTCACGTAGTCGAAGTGGGCCCAACCCTCTGAGCCAACGTCGACAGCCGTGCGCAGCCACACGTCTTTTTCCTGAAAACCCTCGGGCCCCATCTCGCGCCACCAGTCGAGATAGTTTGGCAGCCACTTCTCGAGTGCACGCTGAAGCTTCTTGTCTTCGGAGAGATTAACGTTGTTAGGAATGCGATCGTATAAATTCATATTCTTATCTGCGAAATCCGGGTAGAAATCTGTGCAATCTGTGGTTAAGTCCTTTTGTAATCAAATTGGGCCTGCGTTGGCTTACCATAGTTTGTCAACGCGCCCTTCTCGCCGACTGCATTGGGACGTTGAAAGATCCAGTTTTGCCATGCCGTCAGACGACCGTAGATCTTTGTATCCATCGTTTCCGGACCGGCGAACCTAAGCGAAGCTTCCATGCCGGTCAGTGCATCGGGCGACAGCGAAGTACGCTCTTCGATCGCGACGCGGATCTCGTCCTCCCAGTCGAGATCGTCGGGCGCAAACGTGACGAGCCCGAGCTCCTCTGCTTCTTCCGTATCGAAGGTCTTTTTGTCGCCAAACACTTCATCGAGCTTCTCGGGTTCAGCGAGAAATCGCGACTGCATCCGCGTTAGACCATTGCTCATCGGAAACGCGCCGGCATTCAATTCAGAAACTGCGATCGAAGCGTCGGAGTCCATCAACATATAACTGCGATCCGAAGCGAGCAGCAGCTCGAGCAGGTTTCCAGCAAAGCAACTTCCCGGCTCGACAATCGCGAAGAAACTCTTCGCAGTTAGATCGAGACGTCGCAGCACGCGGGCGATGTGCAGAAGTATTTCGCGCACGAGCCAGTGGTCGCGATTTGCGGCTAACGTCTCATCAATCTTCAATACTGTCTCCGCATCGCCTTGCGTGCACACGCAGATCAAACCGATTAGTGGCTCGTTGACGCGCAGGTGCAGCAGCGCATCGTCGAGCTCACGATATGCTTTTAGCGGCCAGTATGAATCACCGAGCTCATGAATCTCGTCTGTTGTAGTTGGTTGCGGGCCGTCTGGTGCGTGAATTGTCAAGTCCGCGTAACGTTGTTCACGATTGAGTTTAAGCTTGACGTACTTGTAGTTTCGCGAGTCGGCAGTTGTTTCAACCTGAAGTGGATTGAGTTTGATGCCTCGATCGGACGAAGATTGTCCATCAGTTAGCTGCTTGATGCGTGCATCGATCGACTCCTGAAACTTGCTGGTCGGGAAGTAGCCGTCGATCAGTCCCCACTCCTTCGCGCGCTTTCCTTTCAAACCTTCCGCCAAGGTCGAGAAAACATCAGCGCGATCGCGTCGCACTTTTCTCTTGTCGACCAAACGCGTAAGACCACCGGTTCCCGGCAGCACACCGAGCAACGGAACTTCGGGAAGGGAAACAGCCGAGTTGCCATCATCGACGAGATAGATTTCATCGCACGCGATCGCCAACTCGTAACCACCGCCTGACGCTGTGCCATTGAGAGCGGCAATGTAACGGCGACCGGAGTGTTTCGAGTCGTCTTCAATAGCGCAGCGAGTCTCGTTGGTAAACTTGCAGAAGTTCACTTTGAACGGGTGGGACGAGCTACCGAGCATGTAGATATTCGCGCCCGCGCAGAAGATCCGCGGCTTCAGGCTCGTGATTACCACGACGCGCACTTCCGGGTGCTCGAAACGGATCCGCTGAACGGCGTCGGCCAGTTCGATATCGACGCCGAGGTCGTACGAGTTGAGCTTGAGCTTGTAGCCATCAGCGAGTGTCTCGTCCTCCTGGACGTCCATCGACAGCGTCGCCACAGCGCCGTTGAAGTTGAGCTTCCAGTGCCAGTACTGCTCCGGCGACGTTTGAAACGAGACGACAGGATTTTCAGGATTTAACATGATTAACAAGATTTCAGTTCGAACGTTCGTTCGAATCTTAGGCGAGAACGGCGCCAAGGTCAAATCTAGGTTCAGCGATGGAGCTCAAGCAGTACTTCGGGATGACTGAACGCGACGCGCAAAAGTGTCTTGGCTGCACCAGTCGGTTTTCGACGGCCTTGTTCCCAATCTTGCAAGGTGCGGGCAGAAACGCCGAGCAGACGCGCAAAATCTTGTTGGGAGAGACCTACACGCGAACGTGCCTCAGCCGCCTGTGGGACTTTGACGCGAGTAACGCGTGCGGCCTGCCCGCGGCGCATTTGCTTCACGGAGTTGAGTAGATCTTGCTGGAAGGCTTTCATTTCAGAGGGCATTTTCGACTCCTTGTTTCAGTTTGGCCAAGAATTCTTTCGGCAAAGTTTCAGTTTGGCCAAGAATTCTTTCGGCAAATTGTCGAACTTGGCCTTCGTGTAGACGATTAGCAACCAGATAGTCTGATCCGTCTCATTGAAGTAAATGACTCGGGCACCACCTCGCTTGCCTCTGCCGGAGCTGCTCCAACGAACTTTTCGACATCCCCCGCTGCCTGGTATGACATCCCCCGCTGTTGGATTGGAAGCTATCCAACTAATGAATTCGTTTCGTTCGTCTTCGGTCCAGACTTCTTCTGCATAACGCTGAAAGACTGCCGTCTCGGCTACAGTGCGCACTTGTGAATCATACGGCACTGCCGTAGTTTAGGCAAGCGCTTCTGCATTTCATCTGGCATCGATATGATCTTACTTACTTGACAGTTCAGGGTATGGCGCGTAGGGTTTGGTGCTTCCGACAATCCGGGCCTCAGATGGAGGCGAATCTGTTCTGGTGAACGGCGCGGTCTTCAAAACCGTTAGTGAGACCGTGAGAGCGGGCTCAGGTAGGTTCGATTCCTACACGCCTCCGCCAGGACCGCAAGCCGATCTAACAGTTCTTTACAAGGAATTCCTCACATGATCAGAGATTGGGTTGAGTTGAATATGACACCAGGCATCGGTCCTCGCGCCGCTGCCAAAATCCTCGAGCGCTTTGGTTCTGCCGAGGCTGTTTACAAGGCCACACGAGCCGAGCTGGAGCCAGTTGCGACTGCCGCCCGAGGCTGTCGATACCATAATCGCCCGCGATTTGCTCCCTCGCGCTGAAGCCGAGATCACCGAGGTCAAGAACCTCGGTGGCGAGATTCTTTTGCTGGATGACGGGGTTTATCCCTCATCCTTAAGGGAGATTTACGACCCTCCTATAGTTCTGTACGTCAAAGGCGCCTGGGCGGACTGTTTGGACCGACCGTGCATTGGTGTGGTAGGGTCAAGGAGGTGTTCGACCTACGGGCAGAACTCCGCAATCATGCTGGCGCGAGACTTGGCGCAGCGCGGAGTGACCGTAATTTCGGGCTTTGCGCGGGGAATCGACGCCGCGGCGCACAGAGGCGCGCTGGACGCGGGCGGCCGGACGGTGGCCGTTCTCGGCACAGGAATCGACGAGGTTTACCCCCGTGATCACAAGAAGTTAGCGACGGAAATACTCGACCGCGGCGGGGCGGTGGTGAGCCAGTTCCCACTTGGGACGCCGCCGGTCTCGGAAAACTTTCCGTACCGCAACCGCATCATTAGCGGGCTGAGTCTCGGGGTGGTAATTGTGGAAGCGGCCGAGAATTCGGGTTCTTTGATAACCGCGCGGCTGGCGATGGAACAGAATCGGGAAGTGTTTGCTGTTCCCGGAAATATCACTTCTCGGAATTCGTTCGGCACGAATTATCTGATCAAAGGCGCCGGAGCGAAGCTGGTACAGCAGTGGCAGGACATCGCTGCTGAGCTGCCGCAGCAAATCGCGGCGACGCTGTTGCCGCCACCATTTAGCGAACGAAAGAAAGAGACATCGATCGAAGATCGCTTGTCATTCGTTCCGGAAGGATTGTCGCCGTCGGAAACGTCCGTTTTTAAGTTGTTGACGCCCGACAGCCCCGCGCATGTGGATTGGCTCTTTGAGAAGAGCGAGCTCCCGATTTCGGAGCTCACGGCTGCGCTGCTCAATTTGGAGATTCGAGAGTTGGTGAGAGCGCTGCCGGGAAGATGTTTTGTGAGAAAACTGTAAATGGCAAAAAACCTGGTAATCGTTGAATCGCCTGCAAAGGCAAAAACAATAAACAAGTATTTGGGAAAGGACTATCTGGTCAAGGCCTCGATAGGCCACATCAAAGATCTGCCCTCGAAAGGTCTCGGTGTAGATATCGAACACAATTTCGAGCCTACTTACGAGCTGATCCCTGATTCGAAAAAACGAAACAACAAGAGGATCGTTGCGGACCTGAAGAAGGCTGCAAAAGAAGCCGAGGCAATCTATCTCGCTGCCGACCCTGATCGCGAAGGCGAAGCAATCTGCCAGCATCTCGCGGAAGAGATTGTTCCGAAGAGACCTGCAAAGCCCGCGTATCGCGTGATGTTCAACGAGATCACGAAGCGCGCGGTCAATGAAGCTTTCGAACACCCGCGACAGATCGATGACAAGCTCGTCGATGCGCAGCAGGCGCGTCGAGTGCTCGATCGTTTGGTCGGTTACAAAGTATCGCCGTTGTTGTGCCGGACGATTGGCGGACGTTTGAGTGCCGGTCGCGTGCAGTCTGTTGCGCTGCGAATGGTCGTTGAACGCGAACGCGAGATCGAGCAGTTCGTCAAAACTGAGTATTGGACCATCGCTGCTAATCTGAGTTCGAAACTTCCACCGGCGTTCGATTCGCGTCTGTTCAAGATCGATGATCAGACTGTTAAGACCAGCGGTTTCGATCAGGATCTGAAGAAGAACGAGATCGTCATCAACGATCAATTAAAGGCTGATGAAATCGTTGCTGAAGCTGAGCGACAGTCGTTCATCGTCAACGATGTAACGACGAAGGAGCGCAAACGCAATCCGGTTCCGCCGTTCATCACTTCGAAGCTGCAACAAGAAGCGTCGCGCAAGCTGGGCTTTCCGGTGAAGAAGACGATGATGTTGGCGCAGAAGCTCTACGAAGGCGTTGAGCTTGGTCCGGAAGGTTCGATTGGTCTTATCACGTACATGCGAACTGACTCCACGCGCGTTTCAAATGCGGCGCTCGGAGAGGTTCGCGATTACATCGACGGACAGTACGGGGGAGCCTACCTTCCAGAGAAAGCGGTGTATTACCGTTCGAAGAAGGACGCGCAGGACGCTCACGAAGCGATCCGGCCGACGGAAGTCTCACGCACACCTGACTCGCTCGCGAAGTATCTCAAGCCTGACGAGCTGAAACTCTATCGCTTGATCTGGCAACGTTTCGTAGCTTCGCAGATGATGCCGGCAGTCTTCGATCAAACCACCATCGACATCCATGCAGGAAGATTCGTCTTCCGCGCTACTGGCTCGGTACAGAAGTTTGACGGCTTTTTGAAGATCTACCAGGAGGGCCGCGACGAGAAGACTGAAGACGACGACGAGGCCGAGCGCAGCCTGCCGCTGGTTGAAAAAGGTGAGACTCTGAAGCTGAATTCGATCACGCCTGAGCAGCACTTCACGGAACCGCCCCCGCGTTACACGGAAGCGACGCTGGTGAAAGCGCTCGAAGAGAAGGGCATTGGCCGGCCTTCGACTTATGCCGCGATCATGTCGACGATTCAGGAGCGTGAGTACGTCGAAAAGCTCCAGGGACGTTTTCATCCAACCGCACTCGGCAAGACAGTCAACGACCTTTTGATCGACGGCGGGTTCGACGATCTTTTCAACGAGAGCTACACCGCGCGAATGGAAGAAGAGCTAGACGAGATCGAGGAAGGAAAGATCCGTTGGACCAAGGCGCTGCGTGAGTTCTACGACAAGTTTGAAGGCGATCTCAAGCAGTTTCAGCGTCACATCAAAGACATTAAAGAGAAGAGTGTTCCGACCGAGGAAGTCTGCCTGAAGTGCAACACTCCCGGCATGGTCCAGAAGTGGGGACGCTTTGGTCCATATCTCAAGTGTCTCAACTGTGAGGCAACGCGAGATGCTGAGCCGCCTGCTGGTTCTGATGGCGCCGGGAATGGTACTGAGCTACAGGCCAATGGCGAAGAAGCGGCCGAGCCGGAGAGTTGCGAATTGTGTGGTAAGCCGATGCAGTTAAAGCGTGGACGCTTTGGTCCATTCCTTGGCTGCACTGGTTATCCTGAGTGTCGCAATATCCGAAAGATCGGAAAGACCGGAGTCGCAGCTCCGCCGCCAGTACCGCTCGATGAGAAGTGTCCGGTTGATGGAGCGCAATTGGTGAAGCGGTTCGGGCGCTTTGGCGAGTTTATCTCGTGTTCGAATTATCCGAAGTGCAAGTACATCAAGCAGGAGACAGTGGGAGTTTCCTGTCCGCGTCCGGGTTGCAAGGGCGAGATCGTGGTCAAGAAGTCGAAACGCGGCAAGGTGTTTTACGGGTGTTCGGAATATCCGAACTGCAACATCGTCTACTGGGACAAGCCGGTGCTGGAAACTTGTCCGCAGTGTAGTGCGCCGTTTCTTTTAGAGAAGACGACAAAGAGACAGGGCACCTTCCGCTACTGTGCAAACGAAGACTGCCCCAGCCACGAAAAGCCGGAAAAAGCGAAGAAGGTTTCTTAGCCGCAAAAAAGCACAAAAGTCACAAGAGAGAAATTCTGAAATCGTTTTTGTGATTTTTGTGCCTTTTTGTGGCTAAGTTCGGTGGCTTGCTTCGCCTTTTTGTGGCACCATTAGCGACGTCCAACCTATCTTTAGTTCACAACTCGAGGAGACCCATCATGATTCTTCGGCGCTATACAGCCGTAGTGCTGCTCCTGATCTTCGTCGCTTTGCCGGTCACACCGTTTGCCCAGCAGTCTCAAACTCCGGCGCCCACTCCGGATCCAAACGATCCAATCCAGCGCATCAAGGACGAAGGCATGAATCGCTCGCAGGTCATGCAGACGCTAAGCTACTTGAGCGACGTCATTGGACCACGCCTGACTGCTTCGCCCGGCATGAAACGCGCGAACGAGTGGACTCGCGATCAACTGACCAAGTGGGGACTTCAGAACGCGCACCTCGAATCGTGGGGACCATTTGGTCGTGGTTGGACTTTGAAGCGCTTCTCGGCTCAAGTTACGGAACCCACTGAGATCCCGCTGATCGCCTATCCGAAAGCATGGTCGCCTGGTCTGTCGAGTCCTCTGACGGCTGACGTTGTCTACTTCGACGCAAAGACCGAAGCAGACTTCGAAAAGTTCAAAGGCAAGCTCAACGGAAAGATCGTGCTCACAGCGCCGATGCGCGAAGTCCCTGCACACTTTGATCCTCAAGGCACGCGACTGAATGAAAAAGAATTGCTCGAACTCGCAGACGCACCGGAACCGCGTCTGGGCGGCGGTAATCGAAACTTCGGCAATCCAACATTTCGCGCGCAGCAGGAATTCACAGCGGCGAAGCTACGTTTCTTCCAGGCTGAAAATGCAGCAATGCTCGTTGATCCGAGCCGTGGCGACGGTGGCACACTCTTCGTGCAATCCGCTGGCGTGCCGCAGCCGCCGCGCGATCCGAATACGACGCCGACAAACTTTCGCGGCACACCGCCGTACGACAAGAGCGCACCAAAGGTAACGCCGCAACTCGTTCTCGCCGTCGAGCATTACAACCGCATCGTTCGCATGTTGCAGGCAGGGGAGCCTGTGAAGATGAACGTCGATCTGGCGGTTGCATGGCAAGACACCGATCTCATGGGCTACAACACGATTGCCGAAATTCCCGGCACTGATCTCAAAGACGAGATTGTAATGCTCGGCGGCCACATGGACTCGTGGCACTCAGGCACAGGCGCGACCGACAATGGTGCCGGCTGTGCTGTGGCGATGGAAGCTGTACGCATCATTCAGGCGCTTGGACTCAAGCCACGCCGCACTGTTCGAATCGCACTGTGGAGCGGTGAAGAGCAGGGCTTACTCGGTTCGCGCGCGTATGTCGCCGAGCACTTCGGCACACTCCAGAATCCTGCGACCTCCGCTGCACCTGCAACGGGCGGCGCAAACACGAACGCGATGGGCGGCGGAAACGGAAATGGAAACGGAACCACTCCGGCTGGACCAACGCTTATCACGAAAGCTGAGTATGAAAAGCTAAGCGGCTACTTCAATCTCGACAACGGCACAGGCAAAATTCGCGGTGTTTACCTGCAAGGCAACGAAGCGATTCGCCCGCTGTTCCGCCAGTGGTTAGCTCCGTTCAGAGACATGGGCGCAACCACGCTGACAATCTCGAACACTGGCGGCACGGATCATCTGTCGTTCGATGCGATTGGCTTACCTGGATTCCAGTTTATTCAGGATGAGATTGAATACGACACGCGCACACATCACTCAAATCAAGATGTGTTCGATCGCATTCAAGGCGATGACATGAAGCAGGCGGCGATGATCATGGCCGCGTTTGTTTACCAAACTGCGATGCGCGATCAGAAATTGCCGCGAAAGCCTGCACCCGGCTCAAGATAAAATCTGTGTAATCTGTGGAAAAAACCATCCACAGATTACACAGATTACTGTTGTTGGCCACCGCCGGTTAACACGTACTGCTTCACATACCGGCGCAGGTTCTCGATGTTGGTCTTGCGATAGGCTGGAAAATCTTTTGCGATACCCTCATCGGGAAGCGCGAGTAGAATGAACGCTTCCAACAGTCCTTCTTTATCGAGTTTCCTAATCACCTGAAGTGAAGGGTCGACGCTGTTTGCATCACCCTTTTTTTCATCCAAAACTTTCAACGCCGCTCGCATCGCCGCGGCTTCCTCTTTCAAACTGTGGCGATAAGTTTTCTCGTTCGGATACTGTTTGGCAAATTCGTCTGTATTCACCCAGCTCGCACGCACGAGACTGTAGGTCAGCCATGCCGCTGACGAACCACTCTTGTCGTCCTTTCCCATCATTTTTGGATCAAGAGTTATCGTTGTCTCTTTTTCGCTTTTCTTCGCCACATTTGCCGGAAGCTCAACGCGCGGATGACCGAGCTGGATATTTACGCGTTGGCCCCAGCTTAGGAAACCCGCGCGCGCCAGACGGCTGTAGGGCTCAGCGATATATGCCTCAACAAACTTGTCACCCGCTTCGCTCACGCGCCCTTGCTTTATGAGCGAGTCGCCCCAGTAACGATAAGCAGTTTCACGATCGGGATTGATTTCAATCGCGCGCGCGAACCACTCTCCGGCTTTTGTCTGGTCCGCGCTTTTGAAGTAGACGTCGCCAATGAAGAGAGCAGCTTCGTAGAGATTCGGGTCCAGCAGTAGAGCGTGCTGGTACATCTCGATTGCTTTCGGAAAATTGCCGCTTGTGAATGCAATCTCTCCTTCCTGCATTGCCTCATCTACTTCCTTTTTAGGTGAGAAACTGCCGTCCTCTCCACCATCCACAGGAATCCCTTCGATCAATCCGTTCAATACGGGATCATCAGGGCCGAGTTTCTGTGCTTGTACAAGAAGTTCTCGTCCGCGTTTCCGCGCTTTCTTACGTTCGGCCGGATCTTTCAGGTGAATGCTTTCCGTAAAAAACACGAGGAATCCCAGATTCTCTATCACAGCGCGATCCTGAGGGTTCGCAACAGCGAGTTTTTCGAAGAGAGGCAAAGCCTCGGTGTACTTGCCGTCTTTGAAAAGCTGGAAGGCACGCTGACGGTCGTCATCCTGGGCCAGGGCTATACCGAAGAATGCGAGGAGCAGGAGGAAAATAGTTGCTAGCTTGGGCATAGCGCAGAGTCTATCCCGCGATGGTAGAAAAGCAAAGTTTGGGCCGCAGATGAACGCAGATGAACGCGGATAAGATCTGCGTTCATCTGCGTTCATCTGCGGCTGATTTCAGCTCGGATTGCGTTCCAGAGAAGGTTGATATGAACTTCCCTGCGGCTGTGCTTGTGTCTGGGGCGGGCGCTTTTCCGCGTTCGGTAAATAATCCCCGATAAAGTTTCGCAGCGAAGTCATCAACGCCGGAAGCACCACCGTCTTCGCTGTCTTCGAAAGCTCCTGCACTATAGAGTCGCCAATATTTCCAGCCTCGTCCTTAACTCGCTCGAAGGCGTGAGTGTTGGCGATCTTCTGGAAAAAGTTTGGTCCGTCGTCGTGTGAGCCGTTGTCTTGCCTGGTGTGTACGCCTGCCGGCGCCGCCAACGCAGCTCCGCTCACTAACCCTTCGGAAGAATAACGTGTCGACTGTTCGCCGTGCCGATCGATTTCCGAGTAGTAATCGGAGCTATCAGAGCTATCACCTTTAGCGAACGCCGCAATGCAATAACCCGTCGCGAAGCCCACGCCTAATGCGGCCGCGCTCCACACAACCGGACGTCTCTTGAATTGCTCGCGCCAGTCGAGAGTGTCTTTAACTGCCTGAACCTGGTTTGCCACGGTTTCTTTTATCTCCGTTACGGTATTTGTAATCGAATCGCGTGCTTCACCCAAACGACGCTGAAGCTCCTCTTTGGAAGGCTCCTCAGTGGTTTGTTCGTGCGCGCGAGCCAGTCCTAAAGTTCGTTCTTCAGCCATTCTTTATCCTTTCTCAGTTCTGCAACTGTTCTCTGCGGTACCAGCTGCTGTTTGGCAAGTCGGTTCTTCATCAGCATCACGACTATCGCCCCCACCAGCACGTAGAAGCCACCGGTTACGACGAAACCCAAAGCGTAACTGGCAGGTTGACTGAAATTTGCCTGCGCGAACAGAGTCGAGACCGCGAAAGCGATCGCCACATTCAGCAGTGCAAATCCAACCGTTGCGATCACAGCGCCAATCGCGATCGCGGTGACGCCACGAGCGTAGGTGCTTGCCTCCTCCTTGATCTCCACCTTGAATAACGCCATCTGAGAGTTGAAGAGCTCCATCACGTCTTCGCCGAGACGACTGAAGAGCGTCGGAAGACTTTCTGCCTCAGTGCGTGTGGCCATCTGGTCAGTCCTGGTCAGATCTGTTTTAGTTGCCGCCATGTTGGTTCACCCCCTGTTCGGTTGGTTCGCAGCCGGCTAGCGCCGGCCCCGAATGATCAGACCGAGTAGCAAGCCTACTCCTGCTGAGATCAGTAGCGCCTGTCCCGGTTTCTGCCGCGCATATTCCTTTGCGTTTTCTGCGAGCTCACCGAGGTCTGCATTCTGTAGCTCTTTGAACTTGTCGCCGACTACAGAAACCTTGTCGCTTACGTAATCTTTGGCTTGACTCGCCACGTCGGAAATCTTCTGACCGTAGTCATGAACTGTTTGCGATAGCGCAGTTGCGGTTCCAGTTCCGGTTGTTCCAGTTGATCCGGTGGTGCCGGTCGTGCCCGTCGTGCCTACTGTTCCGGGTGTGCCGGTGCTTCCTGTTGTTCCTTCGTTGATGCTTCCATTCTCTGGCATTTCGGAAATACTCCTTTTCAGATTCGAATTTGAAATGGGCTAGTGGCGAAATTCAGCAACATTTGTGCCGACATGTATCGCAGAAAATCATCGCATTTCTGGTGACATCTTGTTGCGAAAGGATACAACCGGGCAGCGGAAGGATCGGATTCGTACAACCAGCCGCAAAGAAGAACTCAGGCCGCAAAGAAGCACAAAAAACACATGAATAGAACCCGCTTGACAGCTTTGGCATCTGATGGTAAGTAAGTACTTACTTTGCTACGTAGAGAGGGTTAAATAACAGCATTGAGCAAGCAGATGATAGTTGAAGGCGCGGTTGGGAGCGCCCGGATGGCTGGGGAAGAGCGACGGCTCCAAATCCTTGCCGTTGCCGTGAGTCTCTTTTCACAAAAAGGCTTTCGCGGTACCACGACAAAAGAGATCGCGCAGGCGGCCGGCGTCTCGGAAGCGATGGTGTTTCGGCACTTCGCCAACAAAGAAGAGCTCTACACCGCCATTCTCGATCACAAAGCATGCGCCACCGGCCGGTTTGAGCCGGCTGATATTGCGGCTGATCCCATGAAGCGCAAAGACGATCGTGCCGTCTTCGAGTCACTCGCACTCGGCGCGCTCGATCATCACGAAAAGGATCCACAGTTCCAGCGACTGCTGCTCCATTCAGCACTCGAAAAGCACGAGCTCGCGCAGATGTTTTTCGATCAGGTCGTGCGCTCGGTTTACGACTTTCTCGGCGGCTACATTCGCGAGCGGCAGCTTGACGGAGCCTTTATCGAAATCGATCCGGCGATCGTGGTGCGTTGCTTCATCGGCATGGTGATGCACCACTCGCTCAACAACAATCTTTGGGACCCAGACCGTCGTTTGCTGAACCTCTCCAACGAGAGTGCTGCAAAGCAGTTCACAGACATTCTTTTGAACGGCATCACGGCAAAGAAGGAAGCAAACGACTCGAGGAAGAATTAAAGACAAGATGCGATCTCAAGGAAAATTGAAGTTTGTAGTTTTACTTCTACTGCTCGTCGCCGCGGCATTTTTTGCTGTGTCGTGTGGCGGTTCGAAAGCCAACGTCAGAAAAGACGACGCAAACGCAAACACGCAACCGGCTGTCGTTGAAGTGACCACGGCAGCTGCGATCAAACGTGATCTGCCGCGCTTCTTTGAAGCGACAGGAAGTCTCATCGGCGACGAGCAAACTGACGTTGCGCCGCAAACTTCCGGCAAAGTCGTCGCGGTAGGTGTTGATATCGGCAGTTACGTCAAGCGTGGACAGATGCTTGTTCGTCTCGACGACGCCGAGTTGAAACTGCGGGTAGACCAGGCTGCCGCGCAGGTCGAGCAGGCAAAGGCCGCAGTCAGGCAAGCGGAAGAGAAGATTGGTTTGAAGCCTGGACAGGCTTTCGATCCGAATCGCGTTGCTGATGTCGCCGCTGCGAAGGTCACACTCGATCTGGCGGAAAAGAATTTGCGCCGTGCTGAAAAACTGATCGAATCGGGCGACGTGTCGCGTCAGTTTTACGATGAGCAACGCTCTCGCCGCGATCAGTTGAAAGAGCAGTACGAGGTGGCGTTGGCCCAGGCGCGACAAAACTTTGCCGCCGTCGACGTGGCACGCACAAACGTCGCGAATGCGCAGGCGCAGTTGGCACTCGCGCGCAAGAATTTGTCTTACGCCGTCATACCTGCACCGATTGACGGGTTTGTGAATGAACGGACTGCGGATCTCGGCGAGTATGTTTCGCCTCAGCAGAAGGTTGTGACGATTGTTAAGACCAATCCACTGCGCATCCGTATCGACATTCCTGAGCAGGCGATTCCGGAAGTGAAAGTGGGCCAGTCAGTCTCGATCACGACGAGCTCGTGGCCGGACAAGAATTTTGCCGGGCGAGTTGCGCGTATCGCGCCGAACGTCTCGGCAACGTCGCGCACGTTGACGGTTGAAGCTGAGATCGAGAACAGCAATAACGCACTTAAGCCGGGACAATTTGCGACCGTGCGAATTCTACAGGAGCGTCCGGAGCCGGCCGTGCTCATTCCCGCGCGCGCTGTCGTGACTGACGCAGGCGTGAGTCGTGTGTTTGTGATTAAGAATGGTCATGCCGAGCAGCGGCTCGTGCAGACAGGTCAGACAGAAGGCGATTTGATTGCAATCAAAAACGGTGTTGCCGCGGATGAACAGGTCGCGACAAGTAACGTGGAACAATTGAGCGACGGCATGGCCGTAAAACAGTAGTTTTGTTTTATCTGCGTAATCCGCGTTAATCCGCGGCTAAAGAAAATTTTTATGCAAAAACTTGCTGAAATCTGTGTTCGTCGTCCAGTTTTTGCGACGATGCTGATTCTCAGCCTGACTGTCGTCGGGCTGTTCTCCTACAAGTCGCTGGGCGTCGATCTGTTTCCCAAGATCGACCTGCCGACGATCACTGTAACCGTCGTGAACCCCGGCGCGTCGCCGCAGGAGATCGAAACTGAAATCACCGATCGTGTTGAAGGCGCAGTCAACACGATCTCCGGTATCGATGAACTTCGCTCAACATCTGTCGAAGGTGTTTCGCAGGTCTTCATCACGTTCCTGCTCGAGAAGAATCCGGACGTTGCCGCACAGGAAGTCAGAAACAAGATTGAATTAATCATCAACGATCTGCCTGTCACAGCAGAGCAGCCGATCGTGCAGAAGCTCGACACTGACGCGGCGCCCGTGGTTCGCATCGCGGTGTCAGCCAATCGCTCCTTGCGCGAAGTGACGGAGATTGCCGACAAGCAGATCAAACAGCAGATTGAATCGATCAACGGCGTGGGCGACGTGCAGATCATCGGCGGCCGCCGGCGTGAGATCGAGATCTGGGTTGACCCTGACAAAATGCGCGCCTTCAACGTGACGGTTGCGCAGGTTGCGGATGCAGTTCGAGCGCAAAATCTGGAAGTGCCGGGCGGGCGTGTTGACGAAGGCGCGCGCGAACTGACAGTGCGCACGATGGGCCGCATCGTCGAGCCCGCGGAGTTCAACAACCTCGTCGTCGCGAATCGAGGGACGTACGCAGTCAAACTCAGCGACATTGGTTACGCCGAAGACGGAGCTGAAGAGCCGCGCACCGAAGCTCGTTTGAACGGACAGCCGGCTGTGACGGTGGTTGTTGCAAAACAATCAGGTCAGAACACGGTAGCAGTCGCCGACGCTGTGAAAGAGCGCTTGCGAGAGATCAGCAGGACGCTTCCATCGGGCTTCAAAACAGAAGTTGTCGGCGATCAGTCGATCTTCATCAAGGCGTCGATCGAAGCGATTCAGACGCACTTGATCGAAGGCAGTATTCTGGCCGCCATCGTCGTCTTCATTTTCCTGTGGAGCTTCCGCTCAACAATCATCGCCGGACTCGCTATTCCGACTTCGCTCATTGCGACGTTTGGCTTGATGGCCGCAATGGGTTTCACACTGAACCAGATCACGATGCTCGCACTGACGCTGATGGTGGGTATCGTGATCGACGACGCGATCGTCGTACTCGAAAACATCTTCCGCTTCATTGAAGAGAAGGGTGTGCCGCCATTCCAGGCAGCCATCGAGGGAACGAAAGAGATCGGACTCGCCGTTATGGCAACGACACTGTCGCTGCTGGCGGTGTTCCTGCCAGTCGGTTTCATGGGCGGCATTGTCGGCCGCTTCATGTCGTCGTTCGGTTTGACTTCGTCGTTTGCTATCGCGGTATCGTTGCTGGTGTCGTTCACGCTGACGCCTATGCTTGCGGCACGTTTGATCAAGCGCAGCGACGACGAAAAGGAGCGTAAGCTCGAAAGACATACTGAACCTGCCGATCACGGCTCGAAAGAATCGCGCTTTTATCGTCCCATCGATCTCACGTATACGAAACTGTTGACGTGGTCCATGCGACACCGCTGGATCATCGTGGCTGCTTGCGGCATCGTGATTCTGAGCATCGTGCCGCTCTTCATGTTCGTCGGAAAGAACTTCCTGCCGGTTGACGATCAGGCGCAGTTTGAACTGAACGTGCGCGCGCCGGAAGGCTACTCGCTGGCAAACACTTCGACATTGGCTGAGCGCATCGCCGCCGACGTGCGGAAGCTGCCTGGCGTGACTGACACGCTGACGACGATCGGCGGTGGCCAGCAGGAGCAGGTCAACGTGGCTTCAATTTACGTGAAGCTGACTCCGATTGAAGACCGAAAGATCTCGCAACAGGCACTCATGGTGCGCGCGCGTAACGAAGTGCTTGGAAAGTATTTGAAACAGTATCCCGGACAATTGCGCACCAGCGTGCAGCAGGTTGCCGCGATCTCGGGCGGAGGTTTTCGTAACGCTGACATTCAGTACGTCATTGGTGGTCCAGACCTGAACAAGCTGACGCAGTATTCAAACGCGTTGCTCCAGAAGATGAAGACTCTTCCTGACGTAGTCGACGCCGACTCGACACTGATCACCGGCAAGCCCGAGCTGCGAGTGGTGATCGATCGAGCGCGTGCAGCGGATCTCGGCGTGAGAGTCGGTGACATCGCGCAGGCACTCAATTCACTCGTCGCTGGTCAGAAAGTTTCAACGTTCAACGCCGGCACAGACCAGTACGACGTGCGGGTGCGCTCGATTGGACAGTTTCGCACGAGTGTCGAAGGTCTGAATCGCATGATCGTGTCGTCGACGAAAGTTGGATGGGTCAGTCTCGACAATCTCGTGCGTATCGAAGAAGGGACCGGACCCGCGGCAATCGATCGTTTGAATCGCAGACGCCAGGTGACAATGCTGGGCAACATCAGACCGGGCGGCTCACAGGCGGCGGTCATTCAACAGATGAACCAGTTTGTGAAAGAGATCAACATCGATCCGGCGTATTCGACTGGGCTCGCGGGACGCTCGAAGGAACTTGGACGCGCGGGCTATTACTTCGTCCTGGCATTCATCCTTTCGTTTGTCTTCATGTACATGGTGCTCGCGGCGCAATTTGAGTCGTTCATTCACCCGGTGACGATTCTGCTGACGCTGCCGCTGGCAATTCCGTTCGGCATTCTGTCCCTGCTGATGACAGGCCAGACGGTGAACATTTTCTCCGGTCTCGGATTGCTGCTGCTGTTTGGAGTGGTCAAGAAGAACGCGATCTTGCAGATCGATCACACTAATCAGTTGCGCGCGCGCGGAATGGAACGGCTGGAAGCGATCATTCGTGCGAATCGAGATCGTTTGCGTCCGATTCTGATGACTACGATCGCGCTGGTCGCGGGCATGTTGCCGTTGACCATCTCGACTGGTCCAGGTTCGGGAACGAATAGATCGATCGGTGTGCTGGTGGTTGGCGGACAGACGCTGTGTTTGCTGCTGACATTATTGGCGGTGCCGGTTTTCTATTCACTCTTCGACGACCTGGCGCGCAGTCGTGTTTGGGGTCAAATCAGGGATGGCGTGCAGGGTGTATTTGGACGCGTGCGCCGCAGGGCAGCAACTGCCGCTGCCGGCTTGATTTCGAAGCAGTAACACAGGAACACGGATTTACACTGATTATGAAGACACGGATTTTTTTATTAGGCATTCTTGTACTGAGTCTTTGTTCTTTGGCAATGGCGCAGAAACCGATGCCGGAGTTGAATCGCGTCGGTGTCGACACCAATCAACAGCGCCCGCTGTCGTTGCGTGAAGCGTTGTCGATGGCGCTGGAAAACAATAAAGACATAGAGGTAGCACGTGAGAACGTGCGCATTGCTGAGTTTGATCTGCGCGGCGCCCGCGGTGCATACGATCCTCGACTCACGACGCAAGCGTTTTACGAGCGCGTCGAGAACCCGATCTCGAGTTTTTTAAGCGGCGGCCAGAATGGCTCAACGATCCAAAGCGACTACACTGGCACCGCGCGCCTCGAAGGTCAATCACCAGTGCTCGGCGGCAGTTATCGTCTTGATTTCTCATCGATAAAGCTGAATACAAACAATCAGTTCGTTGCGTTGAATCCGCAGTATCCGACCGCAGTCACGTTTAGCTACACGCAACCCCTGTGGCGCGGTCTCAAGATTGACGCGAGCCGTCGCCAGGTTGAAATCGCCAAAAAGAATCTTTCTTTAACTGATGTGCAGTTTCGCCAGCGCGCGATCGACACGATAACGAACGTGCAGCGCGCGTATTGGGATCTGGTCTTTGCGTTACGCAATCTTCAGGTGCAACGTGACGCTGTCGCAACGGCCCGCACGCAACTCGAGCACAACAAGCGTCTGGTGAACGAAGGCCAACTGGCGCCGATCGACGTCGTCGCCGCCGAGGCACAGATTTCAAGTTTCGAGCAACGCGTTTTCAGTGCGCTCGAAGACATTTCGCGCTTTGAGAACAATCTGAAGAATTTAATCGCTCAGGACCAGAAAGCGCAGATTTGGTCTGAATCGATCGTTCCGACAGACTCCGTCGATCTGGCTGCGCCTAACATTTCCCTGGCGGATGCGTTGAAAACCGCAATGGAGAACCGGCCCGAGTTGCAGCAGTCAAACGTGCTGAAGGAGCTCAATCAGATCGATCAGCGTTACTTCAAAGATCAAACAAAGCCAGGAATCGATCTGGTTGGCACTTACGGTATCAGCGGTCTGGCGGGCTCAGTCAGCAGCAATATTGTCAATCCGTTGACCCAGTCGAGTGTGTTGGTGCGCCAGCGGGTGGATCAACTTTCTGTGCTGGCAGGATTGGAGCCGTTGCCGGTTATCCCGCCGCAGACGTTCTCGCAGGATCTACTCGGCGGCTACGGACAGTCGATACAGAACCTGCTGGCGAATCGCTACGGCACCGTTAAAGTTGGCGTTCAGATCAGTTTGCCTTTGCGCAATCGCACTGCTGAAGCGAATCTGGGCCGCACACTTGTTGAAGCCGAGCGCATCGGAACTCAACGCGAGCAAATCGAGCAAACAATTCAGGTCGATGTTCGCAACGCACTGCAATCGGTGCGCAGCACTGAAGCTCGTCTGCGTGCGGCTACGGCCACGCGCGAAGCGAACGAACAGCAGTTTGCGAGTGAGCAGAGAAAACTCGATGCCGGACAATCAACGGTGTTCCTGGTGCTGGAGCGACAAAATGCTTTGACTGAGTCACGCGGTCAGGAGTTGAAAGCACAGACGGATTTGAACAAGGCGATTGCGGATCTTCAACGCGCCACGGGCAATGCGCTAAACGTGAACAGTATCGTGGTGCGAGTGCGCTAATTGCTGCACCATCACGACGAGCGGTGAGTTTTGGGGGGCGAAACTCACCGCTTCATTATCAAAGAATTGCTTCTACAAGTTTGAACGCGGCTACAAGTGCGACAATACTTGTAATAACGACGACTAAATACCATGCGGGCAGCTTTACATGACAAGCGGGACAGCGGCCCCGCGTCGCGCTCACGACTCTTTCGCAGTTAGTACATTTCATCGAAGACAATTCTAGCCACAAAAAAGCACAAAAGTCACAAAAGGAATTATTCTTATCTTGTGCCTTTTGTGCTTTTTTGTGGCTCGATCTTAATGTTGGTCCATAGTGGAAAATGATCTGAGACTTCGAGTTTGCGATGGATGCCGAAACTGGAAGCCTCCAGGCCGCGCAGCCAAACCCAATCCAACTTTAATTTTATCGGCACAAAGATAATGCGGCGCCTGAACGTCGTCTGATCTCCAAAGGGCGTCTTCAGTCCCGCATCTGAAAAGACTTTAGCGGTCTTGCGGCCCGCGTCAGGCTGCCACGTATTCAGGTCGCCCATGATGATCGCAGGCATGTGTGCTGGAAACTGTGCGAGATCGTCGAGCACCGCTTTGAACTGTTCCATCTTCTCGTCCAGTGGAATCCTTGTCTCAGCATGCGCGGAATAGACGCGCCACTTGCAGTTTCCGATCTCCACCGTTGCGCCAAGCGCTACGCGACGCCGTTGATTTGGACCAGGATGCGGCAAGACGATGCGTCGCACATCAGTCAACGGGTAAACACTGAGAAGTGCGACACCCGTTTCTTCTTCGTCATCTGGTTTCGGACTTGGTGGCGCTGCCCAGGCATAGTGCATGCCCAATCCGTCGGCGATCATCTTCACGGTGTTTTTGTTACCGGTGCGTTTCTTGTGACGGTCGACTTCCTGTAACGCAACAATCGAAGCGCCGCCGAGCTCTGGATCGTTTTGCAGCGCCTTGATCAACTCTTTGAGATCGTCACCGCTGCGCCAGCGGATGTTGTAGGAGATAACTTTGATCTGGCTCGGCGCCGGAGTCGGTTTGCGCAGCGTTGTGCCTTTACCGGATTCCAGCAATGGTCCATCCGCGACCGGATAACACAAACAAACTAACAGGAGTGCCTTGATCAGAATCATCTGTGTAAGCTACCTAATCTCGAAGCTTAATCCATCTCTTGCTTCAATCGTTTCCCCATTCCACAACGTTCGAGCCTCTGAGGCAAGATCCACGTGGTCCCACTCCGGATAAAGATGAGTCAACACTAATTTCTCAGGCGCGCAGCCGTGCGCAACGCGCATCGCCTCCGCAAGCTCGAGGTGCTTCTGCACAGGTTTGTTTCTCCTGAAAGAACATTCCATCAGCAGCAAAGAAGCGTCTTTTGCAAACGAGGCCAAATCATCTGAAAAACCGGTGTCAGAAGTGTAGACAAACAGTTTCGAGTCATCGTCTTTCAAACGCAGGGCCAAACTCTCTTCCGTGTGAGGCGTTGAGAAAGTGCTTGCAGTTATTCCGGGCAGGATCTCGAAATCCGCCCCTGGTGCAACCTCGACGATGTCGATCGCGAATGGCTGTTCAAGCAAGCCGTAGCTATTCGACTCGTCCACAGCTTCTACAAGTCCTCGCAATCTTTCGCCTCCAAAAATTCGCAGCGGCTTCGTTCGGTTTTGAGTTTGCGGCGCCCATTTCATGCCGAAAAGCAACGGCGTCAGACCGCCCATGTGATCCAGGTGGAAATGGCTAATCCAGATCGCGTCGAGGTTTGGCCAGTCGAGTTGTTCCTGCGCCATGCGATGTGGCGCATCCGCACTGGCGTCGAGCAGGATTGTGCCTTTCGATGTTTCGAGCCAGTGTGCCGCTGACGAGCGTTCAGGATGCGGCACTGACGTGCCCGAGCCGAGGATAGTTAGTTTCATGCGCACATTTTAAGCTAAACTTCGCGCATGAGTCCGGTGGAGTCCCAACTCGATGTACTCGCAGTTTTTTCTCATCCAGACGACGCAGAGTTGTCGGTTGCGGGAACGCTTCTGAAATTGAAGTCACTCGGCTATCGCACGGGTGTTTGCGATCTGACGCGCGGTGAAATGGGCACGCGAGGAACACCCGAAATTCGTGCGCAGGAAGCACAGGAAGCCGCGCGTATCATGCGACTCGACGTGCGTTTGAACCTGGAACAACCCGACGGTCACGTTTGGGCGACGGAAGTTGCGCGAACTGCTTTTGTGCGAGTGCTGCGCACGCACAAACCGAAAGTGCTGATAACGACGCACGAAGACGATCCGCATCCGGATCACGCGAATACTTCAATCATCGTCAGGCAGGCCGCACGGCTGGCAACGATGGCCCGGTACGATGAGGAGGCGGGCTTATCTCCGGTTCCGATGCCTGCGATCATGCATTCGCTGTTTTCGCGGCGCATTGTTCCTTCGTTTGTAGTTGATGTATCAGCTTTCGTCGATGAAAAGATGAGCGCGATTAAAGCTTATGGTTCGCAGTTTTACGATCAAACGTCGAGAGAGCCCGAGACGCGGATCAGCCGGCGCGGATTTCTTAATGAGATTGAGTATCGGATGCGATATTTCGGATCGTTGATTGGAGTCGCGGCAGGCGAGCCGTTTTATGTGCGCGAGGCGCTGAATGTTGATGATCCGCTGGCGCTTCTCACGCGCCCGATGAATATTTATTCGTAATAGGACCTATTTAGCTGCTTCTTTCTTTTTTGGATCCAAGATCGCGCGAGCGATAGCGATCGTCGCGACCGCCCTTGGTCCCTCAGCCTGAAAACCTCGAGCAAGCTCAACTGAACGATCGTAGTCCTGCGCCGCTAAGTCTCGAAAGATCCCTTCCAGATCGAAATCAGGAACGTCGTTCGTGCGCACTGATGAAGAACCCTTGCTCTGAAACTTCAACACCAGCTCACCGTCTTCACCAGTGAACCCTTCCGCGGAATTTGCTGCCTTAACTGCATCGAACGTCGCATCCCAGGCGCGTGCGGGGTCGATGACCTTCAGCGCGTTTGCAATTGCAATCAACGCGCGCGGCAGGGCTGGATCGGATACTTCAATGCGCCGCGCTTCCTCAGTCGCCTCTTCGATTAGTTGCAGCGCCTTGTCTTTGTCGGTTTTAGCAACAACCTTCGCGCATGAGCTCAGCACCCATGCTTTGTAGACATGATCTAAATCTCCCTTCGCGACCAGCTCCAGCGCCTGGTCCGGAAGCTTCTTTTCCACAAAGTGATTCGCAAGTGAACCATCGACAAACGCTTGCAGTCGCTTGCGAAGCTCGGGATCTTCCACTTTGCTTACATAATCACGTGCCTTCATTTCGCCCTTGTTTGCAGTCATGAAGGCCAACTGAATGTACAGCGAGTCGCGCTCGTCGGAGGTCTTTGCGCGATCGATTCGATCCAGGAGTAACTGTTCCCGGTCAGTCGCGGGTTTATCCGGCTTGACGCCTTTATTGATCAACTCGTCATCGCGCTGGCGCGCATTCTCTGAGACGATCGCATTCAACGCATTAAGATGACCGCGCAGCGACTCGACCATCTCCGCTGGAGCTGATTGTTCGAAGAAAGGCAGCAGCCTTTTAAGCACTAAGTATTTGCTGTCGAGATTCGGCGTGGCTGGAGCCTGGCCCGGTGGTGGCAACGGCCGCAGCAGAATCGATGCAGCAGATTGAAAGAATGCGTTTCGCAATTCCGGCGTTACGGCAGCCGGCGTGATGGTTGAAGCAGACTGCGTCGTCCCCACGCCACTGCCGCTGAAGGTCATGTAAAGCCGAGGTGTAAAAATGTACGACGAAAGCAGCGAAACAGTGTTCGCATCCGATTGCGGATTGTTGGCTGAGCTTGTAAGCAATGCAGAGTAAGCAGAGTCGGCTGCTGTTGAATTTTTTTCGCGGAGATCCACGAGGAAATCAATGCTTTCTGTGCTGACGACCGCGATGGCTGGTGCAGCGAATTGCAGCGCGCGCTCAACGTCGCCGGCTTGAAGTAATTCTTTCGAGACGGCTAATCGTTGGCTCAAAGGGTCGCTAAGCCCGTTAAATCGATTGGGAGTTGTCGCCGAGTTTTCGGCGTCAGCTTTTTGCGTTTTCAGTTTCTCGAGAAACTCTTCACCCAGAACACGATCGTGGCGCGCCGCCAATTTTAAGACTTCGCGGCGGAGGTTGGGCGGCAGACTGATCGCATAGCCACCACCTGTTTTTGCTTTCTGTTGTCGAATCTCCTCCTGGACTTTTTTATCATTTTCCTGATCGGCGGTTTCAGCGGCATCCCAGGCCTTGCGAAACAGCAGTCGTCCTTGTTCGGGATCAACCTGCCACAGCGTGTCAGCGATTCGCGCCAGAGATCGAGCGCGGAGCGTTTCGTCGTGGAACATGCGTGCGTCGCTTGAAAGCGCAACCAGTAGCGCGCGGGCTTTTGCACGACGTTCTTTGACCTCTTTCGCAGCATCGGGTGTTTGTGCCTGTGCGACAGTCGCCACTAAAAGTATTAGAACCAAACCAATATGCTTCATAGTTGGAAACATCTGTAGGGGCGGCCGTCCGTGGCCGCCCGTTCTGGAAGAGGTGCGTTTACCCAACGACGGGCGGCCACGGAGGGCCGCCCCTACAGTCGACCCAAGTTAGTTCGTCAGACCACTTCTTATTTCTTTTCGTTTCTCGAGGACTGAGCGGGCAATCGCCAACGTGGCTACAGCCCGCGGCGCTTCGCCGGTAAATGTCTTCGCAATCTGCACGGCGCGAAGAAGATCGGCGCGTGCAAGATGCCTGAAAAGCGCAAGCAAGTCAAAATCTTCGGCGGTGCTGTTGGTCATCACTACCATGAACCTGGTTTGCAGTCGTGAAGAGATGCGGCTGTCCTCGCCCGTGTAAGCATCGGCGCCGTTTGCCGCTTTCACGACCTCGCCGAGAACCTCCCACGCACGCACACGATCGATATCTCCAAACCCAACCGCAACGGCAGTGAGTGCACGAGCGCGATCCGGATCGCTTGCACTGATGCGGCGACTTTCGGTGAGTGCTTCTTCAAGCATGTCGGTCGCGCGTGAGCGCTCGTTGGCAACGACGAGTTTTGCGGCGCTGGTGAGTGCCCAGACCTTTTGAACACTGGTGATATCTCCGGTTTTGACGAGTCGAATTGTTTCGGCGGCATCTTTGTTTCGAATCGCGAGTTGAACAAGCTGGAAATCTGTATAGGCCTTGACGCTCTTGCGCAGCTCAATGTTTTCAATCTTGTCGATCAAATCTCTTGCGCGCGGATCGCCATTCTGCGAAAGCGATACGGCGTAATCGGCGTAGATAGCGTCGCGATCGTCCGCAGTCTTTGCATGGTCCAACCGTTCCTGCATTCGTTGGACAGCATCGCCTTCAGACTCATCAGGCTGGATCCCGACACTTACAGCGCGGTTCTCACCCTGTTGCAGGTCAGTAGGTACGTACGAGCCAAGCGCCGTCAATTGCGTGCGCAATCCCGGAGCGAGATCCGGGGCATACTGTTCAAACAGCGGGAGCAGCCGTTTGATCATTAAATACTTTCCGGTGCGTCCTGATGAGGTGCGATCTTGATCCGGCGCGGGTAGAGGCTGCATCAGAATTTGGTATGCAACCTTCAGGAAGTTGTTTCGCAATGTCGCATCGATTTCAGGAGGAGGCGTTGGACCTCTTTGCCGGGCTTGATTCGCTCCACCCTGCCGCTCAAACGTGACGTAAAGAAAAGGCGTGAAGAGATACGACGACAAACCGGAAACCGTGTTTGCGTCAGAATTTGGATCGCGCGCTGCACGAGCAAGGAGATTCGTGTAAGCCGCGTCGGCGAGCTGTGCGTTCTTCTCTCGCAAAGCCGAAAGGAAGAAGATCGAATCGATATTGACTGAGTCGAGTGCGGGCGTGGCAAACTGGAGCGCTCGTTCCACTTCGCCATCTTCAACTAATCTGCGCGCGAGTTGCAGGCGTTGCGACCCGCCGAGGCTACCGCCAGCGTTGTTCCGCCGCTGGTCTTGGGCAATCTGGTTGCGTTCCTTCTCTGCTGATTCATCGAGTGCTTTCAGAAACTCTTCGCCGAGTGCGCGATCACGTTTAGCAACGAGGCGCAAGACTTCACTACGCAAGTCCGGCCCGCCGCGTACTACGACCGGGCCGCCTTCACCTTCCATTCGTTTCATCTCCTCCGCGCGTTTCCTGGCTGCTTCGGCATCAACGATCTCAGCAGCTTCCCAAGCGCGCCGGAAGAGTTCTCGCGCTCGCTCCGGATCGCTGTCCCACAGCACGTCCGCGGCGCGAGCCTGCACACGGGCTCGGCGCGTTTGATCCTTAAAGCTGCGAGCTTCGTCGGCGAGGCTTGTGACCAGCGAGATCGCGACTGTGCGTTGTTGCGCAGCTTCGGCGTCGGCGTCTTCTGTGCTGGCTTTAGGCTTCTTGGGCTGGGCGAAAGTGGTTGCGGCAAACAGAGCAAGGCAGAGACTCAACGCAAATGCGGAGAAGGGTAGGCGCATACGAAACTCCTGTTGGACGGAAATGCGGATGGATATAGCCGGACAGTTTACACGTCCGGGGTGAGATTCGGTTCCAAAACTTAAACTGCGATCACCTCGAGCTCAGGATCGACTTCCTGCTTCAACATGCTCTCGATCGCCATCAGCGTTCCTGTGAGAGAACTGGGGCAACTGCCGCATGCCCCCTGGTAGCGAATGCTCAAGGTGTGGTCACTCAGTCCCATGATTTCGAGATAACCACCATCGCCCATCAACGCCGGTCGTACTCTTTCATCCAGAATTTCGTTGATTCTAAGCAGTCGCGGATCGTCACTCGCCACTGCCGCAATTGGACCACCCACAGCAGCCGCTGCGGCCGCAGCACCATTCACGGCGTCGGCAGCACGAATCGGAACAGCCAGTGCCGGCAGGAGCTCGTCCCAGTCGGCCTCGTCGTCCTTCTCGACGGTGATCATCCGGTCCATGTAAAAGACTGAGACCACGTGGCCCACATCAAAAAGCGACTTCGCCAATGGATCGTTTTCAGCCAGGTCCGCTGAACCATACTGTCGCGCGACTCCGTTGCTTACAGGCTCGCGCAGAATAAATTTAACGGCGTTCGGATTCGGCGTTTCTTCGATATCACTAATCTTCGGCATTACGAAACTCCTATGAATTTGCACACACATTATAGCTTTTTTGCGAGGCTATCGCAGTGCGCCGCAAGCTCCCAGAATAAACACTAATCGGCAGTTAAATCTTTCTTATGTAAAAGCCAATCCGACGTTGCAGTAATCATTGCTAAAAATCCGGAGCAGGAATATACTCCCCGCCTCACTTGCCCCCCCTCTCAGAAGGTGAGTCAAGTTGAGAAGAGGCAGGCGATAGCGAGGGTCGCCTGCCTCAAGCTTTTTCACGGTTGAAGTTTGTGCTTTGTGCTTGATACTTTGAGAGCGCAATGAACATCGGCATCACGGTTTATCCCACCTACGGCGGCAGCGGCATCGTCGGCTCTGAACTCGGCAAAGAACTCGCTGCACGCGGTCACACCGTTCACTTCATTTCATCGGCGCTGCCAACCAGGTTGACAGAGCTCAACGAGCGCGTGCGTTTTCACGAAGTGGAGATGATGTCGTACCCGTTGTTTGAGCATCAGCCTTACACGCTGGCCCTGGCCACGAAGATGGCGACAGTCGCAGAGGAAGAGAATCTCGATCTGCTTCATGTTCATTACGCGATTCCACATTCAATCAGCGCGATACTCGCGCGCGAGTCGCTTAAGCCGCACCGGCGTCTGCCCGTAGTCACGACGCTGCATGGAACCGACATCACGCTTGTTGGTGCAGACAGATCGTACCTGCCGATTACCCGCTACGGCATCGTGCAGTCTGACGGTGTCACCGCGATTTCGAATTACCTGAAAGAAGCGACACGCGAGATATTCCACTTTGACAACATCCGCGTGATTCCAAATTTTGTCTGCCAGTACGACTACAAGCGTCTCGAGGTTGAAAGTCTGCGTGAGTCGTTGGCGCCGCAAAACGAACCATTGTTAGTTCACGTCTCAAACTTCCGTCCGGTGAAGAGGCCCGTCGACTGTGTCGAGATCTTCGCGCGTGTTTTGAAGAAGGGTTTGAAGACGCGATTGGTGATGGTTGGCGACGGCAGTGAGCGACAGAATTGTGAGCATCGCGCGCGTTGTTTGGGTGTTTACGAACAGTGCTCGTTTGTCGGCAAGCAACCGCGCATTGTCGATTATCTTTCCGCTTCAGATGTGCTGTTGCTGCCTTCGGATCAGGAGTCGTTTGGACTGGCGGCGCTGGAGGCAATGGCATGCGAAGTTCCTGTGATTGCGTCGCGTGTTGGTGGTTTGCCTGAAGTCGTGACGGATGGTGAAACGGGATTTCTGAGCCCTGTTGGCGATGTCGACAAGATGGCCGCGGACGCTGCACACTTAGTTGCCGACGAGAAACTCCGTAAGGAGATGGGCCATCGTGCTCGTGAGTCGGCGATCAGCCGTTACCGCACTGATGTTATCATTCCTCAGTACATCGATTTCTACGAAGAAATAATCCGTAAGCAATCCGTGTAAATTCGTGTCCATGAAGTCTCTGATCGTTGGCACTGCCGGTCACATTGATCACGGAAAGAGCGCCCTCGTCCGCGCGTTGACCGGCATTGATCCTGATCGCCTTCCTGAAGAAAAACGTCGCGGCATCACCATCGATCTCGGTTTCGCCGATCTCGAGCTAGGCGACCTGCGCATTGGCTTCGTTGACGTTCCCGGCCATGAGCGTTTCGTCAAAAACATGCTGGCGGGCGCGCACGGCATCGATCTGCTCGCGCTGGTGATCGCGGCGGATGAGGGTGTGATGCCGCAGACGCGCGAACACTTCGATATCTGCCGTTTACTCGGCGTCAATAATGGGCTGGTCGTGATCACGAAGAAAGATCTGATCGATGAAGAGATGCTCGTACTCGTTGAAGATGAAACGCGCGAATTGGTCGCTGGATCTTTTCTGGAAAATGCGCCGGTATTGGCAGTGAGCTCACGCACGGGAGCGGGTCTCGAAGATTTGAAGTCACGCCTGATGGAGTTGGGAAAGCGTGTGCCGGCGAGGTCTGGCGATTTCGTGATGCGGCTGCCGATCGACCGGGCGTTTTCGATGAAGGGCTTTGGCGCAGTCGTTACCGGAACGTTGATCTCAGGGAAGATCACAGAAAGCGATGAGCTGGAGTTGTTGCCAGCGGGTGTTAGCGCGCGAGTGCGTGGATTGCAGGTGCACAACAAGCCTGTTCACGAGGCACAGGCCGGACAGCGAACGGCAGTGAATCTCGGAGGTATCGAGAGGGCGCAAATTGAACGTGGGATGGTGCTCGCTGCGGCCAGGCGTTTGCGGCCAACGCAGATCATCGACGTTTGGATCGATGTGTTGCCGACTGCTTCACGTGCAGTCCGATCGCGTTCGCGAGTTCGCTTTCACATTGGCGCAGCCGAAGTTTTGGGACGTGTAAGAGTGTTGGAAAGTTCTCAGCAGATTGCAGCGGGAAGTGGCGGCTTGGCGCAGGTAAGACTCGAGGCGCCGGTAGTCGCAGTGCATGGCGATCGCTTTATCCTGCGGAGTTACTCGCCCGCTGAGACGATTGCTGGCGGAGTGATCGTTGATCCGTTTGCAGGAAAACATCGCGGGCGCGAGATGGAGCATACGTTGCAACTGTTGCGCTTGTTGATGCGTGAAGAGCGTGCGGCGAAGTTCGAGGGTTTTGTTCGAGCTTCGGGCGATAAGGGGTTGCGGCTTTCAGATATTGCGGCAGCGACAGGTTGGACCAATGACGTTCTTATTCGAGTTGCATCGGAAGCGCAGGCAAAGAGTTCTGTGATTGAGGTAGGCGGTGTGTATCTCGCGCGTGAGAATCTCGAGCGTTTCAGTGGCGCGGTTGTTACTGAGTTGGAGCGGTATCACAAGCGCGAGCCGCTGGCGCGCGGAATGTTACGTGAGACGCTCCGTGAGAAGGT
Source organism: Pyrinomonadaceae bacterium (assembly GCA_036377375.1). Lineage (GTDB taxonomy): Bacteria > Acidobacteriota > Blastocatellia > Pyrinomonadales > Pyrinomonadaceae > PSRF01. The sequence goes on along the minus strand of DASUYO010000064.1, from coordinate 23,276 downwards.
ATTCACGCACGCCTGGCCGGAGCTATTCAATGGTGTGCTTGCGCGACTCGAAGCTGAAGGGAAAGTAATTTCGGAGAAGGATATCGTGCGCTCGAGCAAGCACAGCGTCGGCCTGTCTGCACGAGATAGCGAATTAAGTAAGCGTATTGAGCAAATCTATCTCGCGGCAGGCGTTGAAGCACCTTCACTCGATGATGCGATGACAAAAGCGAACGTGCCCGCCGCCCAGCGCGCACAAGCCCGTAAGCTTCTCCAATTGCTGCTCGATGGCGGAAAGCTCATTCGCGTCCAGGGCGACATGTTCATGCATGCCAACGTGATTCAGGACCTAAAAACCAAACTACAAGCTTACGCCTCACAGCACGAGCCCGAACGCCTCATCGACGTCCCGACCTTCAAAGACCTCGCCGGCGTCTCACGCAAATACGCCATTCCCCTTCTCGAATACTTCGACCGCGAACAAATCACCCGCCGCGCCGGCGACAAACGCCTCATTCTGAATCCCCGCTAAGCCGCCTCTGCCACATCAGACAAACAGCCACAAAAAAGCACAAGATGCACAAAAGTCGACCTTAGCATCGTGCCTTGTGTGGTTCTTTGTGGCTGACAACCCTCAGTAAATATCTGACTTGCATTCCTTTGCGCCCCAGCGTTAACATGCAGCCATCATTATTAACGAACAGAAGCGGCTTTTTCCTTAACCTTCATATTCAATTTCCTGGCCGGAGGTCAAAATGAAAAGCCTGAAAGACATTCTCGCGATAATCGTGGGAATTGCCGCCACCATTGGCGCCATCTTTTATTTCTACAAGTTTGTGACCGATCCGAACCCCGCCGGCGGTCACACATCGGGATGGATCGCACTCGGGCTGGCAGCAATCGCCTTTGTTTGTGGTTTGATATACTTTCTCGGCCACGTAAACAAAGAGGAAGAGATTCACATTACGCAATAGCGGCGCTAATTGCTTGCTCAGCGGGCCACAGATCCCCGCTGTATAAACTTGCGCCTGCTAAACCGACAAATATTGGACGCCGTTTGTGCACCTACGAAGCGGCTTACGTGCGCAGACGGCGCTCGTTTTTGTTCAGAAGATGTACAAGAACCTTTCCAGACGAAGAGGATTAGAGAAGGAGAATCGCAGAGACAATGTTCCCACTCCTGATAATGCTCCAGCAGCAGCTTCGCGCTACTCAGCCGGGCTACTTCCTCGTGGTTGTCTTGCTGTTGTTGATTGCGGGAGGCGTCGGCTGGTTGATCGCTGCCGTGCTCGGTTTCGCACGCTCGCCCGCTTTCGGACCCTCCGCGCGTTGGTTTTCATACGCGGCGGTCTGCCTGATTCTTTATCACCTCCACTTTTTACTGTTTGGCGTGTTTGTGGTTCTCGGCATGAGTCAGAATTCGGTCGATCTCACAACGGCGCTCGGAGTGGGCGCATTTTTCAATCTGTTTGTCGTGCTGGGTGCCGTGTGTGCGATCATGGGCTTTGTTAAAATGACGAGTCCGCGATAGCCGATTAAGTTAGGGTTTTTTACTGCGTTGATGAAGAAGAAACTGTTTGCGGTCGCCGCGCTGGTCCTCGTTGGAAGCGCGGCGGTTCTATTTTTGGTCGCCTCTCCGAACGTCGCGAATAACGATTCGAAGAATCAGTTTGTGCGACAACGAGGCGGACGTTTCATGATCGGCCAAAAGCCGTTTCGGTTTGTCGGCGCGAATGTCTCGGTCATGTATCGCGACCAGGACCGCGAACGCATGCCCGAAACTCTGCGTCAGGCGGCGCAAGCGGGGATCAAAGTCGTGCGCGTGTGGGCCTTCGGCGAAGGCGGCCCGAACGACGTCAAACCGGTTGCGGATTTCGAAGACTGGCCGCGACATCACTATTTTCGACTCGCTCCAGGACAGTGGAATGAAGATGAGTTCGTGCATCTCGATCGAGTGATCGCCGAAGCGGCAAAGAACAACATTTACGTGCAACTCTGTTTGACGAACTGGTGGCGCGATACGGGAGGCGTCACGCAGTACCTGCGCTGGGCGGGAATTAACGATGCCGCGGACGACAGATACAAGTATGGCGTCAATAACGAGAAAGCGATGCTCTTCTACTCAAATCCTGAAACGCGTCGTCTTTATCGCGAGCACCTGGAAAAACTGGCGACGCGTAGAAACACGATCACCGGAGTCATCTATCGCGATGATCCGACGATCTTCGGTTGGGAGCTGATGAATGAAGCGCAGGCGATCACGGGGCGTGGGGCTGAAAGACGCGCGTGGTTTGCGGAGATGAGTGCATATCTCAAGTCGCTCGATCCAAACCACATGATTGCGCCAGGCGCGTGGGGCTATCGCTCATCGTCTGAACGGCGCGAGTGGTTGGCGGATCATGCGATTCCGACCATCGACTATTGCGACGTGCACAATTATCCGCGCGACGATCACGACAGCTTTGTAGATTCGCCGGAAGCGTTGAAAGAGTTCATCGAGAATCGTGCGGCGGCTGCGTTTTCGATTCGAAAGCCGTTGGTGTTTGGCGAGTTCGGAATGGGAGTGGATGCCTTCAATGGCGCCTCGCAACTGGAATGGTACAGAGCGTTGTTCGAAGGCAGTCTGCGAGCAGGCGCAGGAGGCGCCATGTTTTGGATCCTGACTCCGGATCCGCGGCGTGGATATGGAGTGACTTATACAACGCCACGCGATCAGGAGTTGCTCAGCGAGGTCGCGCATGCGTCGCAAATGTTTGCTCAATTGGAAGCGGCCGAGATACCGGCGCACGTGCAGGACAATGAAAAGCACGTTATACCGCGACAGTTTGCATGGACGCGCGCCACTGGTGACCCTGCGACGGTGCCGCAGATGATCGTGCGAGAAGACAAGTCGATCCTTTATCAGTTCAAGCCGCAGATGGCGAGTGCGGAACGTTTCGAGAAGATCGGTGAGGGTGTGGGTTACATCTGGGGTTCTGGATCGGGTTATCTCGAATACACCGTTCCCGCGCGCGAAGACCGCCGCAAGGTGAGCGAGATTATTGTTCGTGCACACGTCCAGCCCGTGTTGCCGGTGGATGCTTCGCCGGAATTCGTCAAGACACGAGTCACGCTTTTTGTTGAAGACTGGGATGGCGGCTCGCGACTAATTCCCGTTGAGCCAAAAGGGCAGCCCATCAATCAGGAGTGGCGTTTGACAGGAATGTTTTTGCGTCTACGGGCGATGCGTGGATTGCCACTAAAGATTCGTTTCGCAGTCACACCCGAATCGGACTGGCTCTACGGCGTCAACATCTCATACTGGCCCGAGGGCTACGACTCGAAAGACGCGAAACCTGTTGAGGTCGAGCTCAGACACGATTAGCCACAAAAAAGTTAGCCACAAAAAGGCACAAAAAGCACAAAATAATTCAGGTTAATCGTTTGTGAATTTTGTGCCTTTTTGCGGCAGTTCGTACACTTTTACCGATGGAACGGCGGCGAGGGAGAGTTCGAATGTGGGGGTGGCGTGGTCGTGGAGGGTGGAGATGACGGCGTCGTTGCTGAAGTAACGACGGCCGCGTGCGATGATGATGAAGTCTCCGGCATCGAGTTGTTTTATTGCTTCGGGATCTGACAGGGACACGAAAATGAGGTCGCGGCGGTTTTCACGCTCAGCGTAATATTCCGCCAATGATGGGCTCTCACTCGCAACGCGAGCGCCAGGTCGGGCGCGCCTCGCAATCTCCGACATCACATCGCGCATGCTCGCATCGTAAAACTCATCGTGTGGGAAGTAGTAACCGGCCCACGCAGTGCCGCCGCCAATCGAGTTCGTAAATAAACGAAAGTGCGGCGCTGCCTGCACGGAGTTAATCACCGATGCGGCAATAACAATCACTGCGAGACCCGCAGGAATGTAGTGTCGCAAGCTGCCGGCCCAATTAGCCAGCCAACGCCCCGCGAGTTGAATACCGAGTGCGCTGGTGATAAGCACAGCGGGCAGCACGGTCGTGTAATAACGCGTGAACTTCCCGCCCGGAAAACAGAACGCCACCCCCCACATCAGGAACCAGAACAGAATAAAATAACGTCCGTCGCCCAGCTTGCGCCGGAACAACAACGGCAAGCCAGTCAGAAACGCCAGCACAGTCAACAAGGGAAGTTTGACTGCGGTGAAAACAAAATAGAAGTAGAACGGAATGCCGCTGAGCCAGTCGTTCAAACGATGCGAGTAAATCCGGTTCATAAACTCGTAGCCGTCATGACCAATACGCTGGCTGCTGGCAAACAGTCCCATCTGGCGCCACGTCTCAGGCAGCAGGATTGTCGGACTCAGCATGAGAAACACGAGTCCCATGATCACGAAGAACATGAGGAGACGTTTCTTTCCGAGTCGCCAACGAGTCTCGGGAAGATTCTGAAACATCCAGTAGTAGCAGATGCTGATCGTGAAGAGGTGAGGCACGTATTTCGATGCGACCATCGCTCCGTACGAAGCGGCGGTGGCCCAGTAGTACTTATTCGGACTGCGATCGGTGCTCTCGGCAACACGTTGGCCACGCAGCCAAAACACATTCGCCAACAGGAAGAAGAAAAGTAAAAACGAATCTTCCTTCGCGATGCGGCTGAAACCGATGGCGGCGGGATCGAAAGTCCATAACGCGGCTGCGATCAGCGCGACTTCGTAGCCGAACAATTCGGAAGCAATCAAAAAGATCAAAAAGACACTTAGCGCACCGACGATTGCGCCCGGCAGTCGCAACGCAGTTTCGGGAGCGATACGGTTGGACGGTCGGGAAGCGACAAACGAGCTGCTGTTCCACTTCTCGGCAAGAATTAACGACCCTGCCTGAAACGACTTCATCAACATCGGATGTTCCCCGTTTGCGCCGGTTAGACCGTGAGCACGATAATCCGCGACCGCATTGAGTTTGTTGAGCTCGTCTTCACTTAACCCCTCTGCGCTCAGACCGGTGACACGGAAACCAAGGCCCGCGACCATCAAGACGATCAGGGCGGCGAATACGAGGGTTCGACTGTTAGTTAAGATACCGCGGCCGGCGAAGAGGTCAGGTCTCAAACCCGCGGTGATGATGGCTTCAGCGTGTGCAGACATACGTGCAAAACTCGACAGGGTAACGAAAGACTCGAGTAGGTGTCAAAAACAGATCCACAGATTACACAGATTTATTCATATAATCTGTGTAATCTGTGGATCAAGAAACTCAACTAGCACGCAGGCTCGGCCTCTTCGATGCCACGATGATCGTCATGGGCGGCATCATCGGCTCGGGCATCTTTATGAACCCGTCGGTGGTGGCGCTTCAGGTTCATACGCCATTTTTGATTATCGGCGCATGGGCGGTCGGCGGGCTGTTTGCACTCGCAGCAGCATTCATCTGGGCCGAGCTCGCCGCACTGCGCCCGGACGTTGGCGGCCAGTACGCGTACCTGCGCGAAGCATTTCATCCGGGTGTGGCTTTCCTTTATGGCTGGGTTCTGCTGCTCGTCGTTCAAACGGGCGGCATGGCTGCGGTCGCTGTTACATTCGCACGCTACTTCGTCGAGCTCACTCACGTGCCAATCTCATCCGCGTACCTTGCGGCGATTGTCTTAGTCACGCTGACAATCATCAACTGTCTCGGCGTTCGAGCCGGCAGCACGGTCCAAAGCATCCTGATGGTACTGAAGATTCTCGCGATCGCGATGCTGGTCGTGTGTGGATTCTTGTTCGCCGCGCGCACTACAAATCCGTCTGGTCTGTTGGACAGACCACCTTCAGCAGATCTACTGACGGCATTTGGCGCAGCGCTGGTGCCCGTCATCTTTGCTTACGGCGGCTGGCAAACAGCGACGTTCGTTGCCGGTGAGATCAAGGAGCCTCGCAAAAATCTTCCACGTGGATTGATCCTGGGCGTCAGCGGAGTCGTCGTGCTCTATCTCGCTGCGAACGTCGTCTACATTAGCGTCCTGGGAACAACTGCTCTCGCAGCATCGGCGGCGCCCGCTTCGGACGTAATGCGACGAGGGCTGGGTGACATTGGCGCGCGCGTTATCGCCGCCGGTATTGCCATTTCGACCGCAGGATTTCTGAGTCAAAGCATGCTGACCGCTCCGCGCGTTTACTTCGCGATGGCAAATGACGGCTTGTTTTTTAAGCGCGTCGGCATGGTCCATCCACGAACACGCGCGCCGATCGTAGCGATTGCACTTCAGGGACTGCTCGCGATCGTCATTGCCTTACTCGGAACTTACGAGCGAATCCTCAACTACGTCGTTTCAGTCGACGTGATTTTCTTTGGCTTAACTGCCTGTTGTATCTTCGTATTTCGCAGGCGAGAGCCGCCGGCCGTAACGAGAGTGCCGGGTCATCCGTTTACGACACTCGTTTTCATCGCGGTCTGCTGGATCGTCGCGATTAATACGATTTACCGTTATCCGGAAAACACATTGATAGGAATCGCAATCATGCTTGCAGGCATACCGGCTTACTGGTTTTGGCGACAAAGGAGCAGCAGATGACGGCCGCGCGCGAGGTGATGGGCTCGTCGTACATGAACTGGGCGAAGACACGCTCAGTGGCGAAGTACAACCTGGCGACGAGTGGTCTGGGTAATCTGAAACTGCGCGACTTGTGCGTCTCGCTCGACGACCTGGAGATCACGAATGGTGGTTACGGTTACAAGCCGCTGATCGAATCAATTGCGAAGCGGTATCGTGTCGCGTCAGAAGAAGTCGTGACCGCGGCCGGGACAACATTCGCCAATCACCTCGCAATGGCTGCTTTGATTAAACCCGGCGATGAGGTGTTGTTTGAGCATCCCGCCTACGAACCGATGCTTGCTCTGGCGCATTACCTCGGCGCGGATATAAAGCGCTTCTCGCGTACATTTGAGAACGGCTTTCGCATCTTGCCTGAGGAGCTCGAGTCTCTTGTTAGTCGCAAAACGCGATTGATTGTAATCACAAATCTGCACAATCCGAGCGGGGTTTTGATCGACGATGCGACGTTGAAACACATCGGAGAGATCGCGCGAGCTGTAGGTGCGCGCGTGCTGATTGATGAAGTCTACATGGAAACGCTGTTTGAAGAGTCGCCACGGACGTCGTTCCACCTCGGTAGAGAATTTGTGATCACCAGCAGTTTAACGAAAGCGTTCGGACTGAGCGGGCTGCGATGTGGTTGGATCCTTGCGGAGCCCGAGCTGGCAAGACGCATGTGGCTGCTCAACGATCTATTTGCAGCGACACCGGTGCATGCCGGTGAGCGGTTGAGCGTCATCGCGATGCAGCAGCTCGCAGGTATTGGAGAATGCGCGAAGGAGTTATTGGATCGAAACCGGCGGATACTGAATGAGTTTCTGGATACACGCGACGACCTGGAGGTCGTCAGGCCGGAGTTTGGGACGGTGATGTTTCCGCGTGTGCGGCAGGGAACGTCGGAGCGATTGTGTCAGTTACTGCGTGAGAAATATGAGACGTCAGTAGTGCCGGGGAGTTTCTTTGAGATGCCGGCCCATTTTCGGGTCGGGATTGCGGGGGATACGAAGACGCTCGAAGCCGGGTTGGAACGAATGGAGAAGGCGCTTGATGAAGCCGCAGATGAACGCAGATAGACGCAGATCTGCGTTCATCTGCGGCCTAATTCTTCTTCTTGATTTCCTGGACCATTAACCAGTCCCACACTTGTTCTGCCGCTTCGATCCCGACGGCTTCAGTCGTGATCCGGATTGGAGTGCCAGTGGGCCAGTTATCTTTCTTCAGCATTGGTCCACCAACGGCCTTGTAATACACCTTGCCTTCAAACTTCTTCTGCCCAGTCTTCGGTTCAAAAATCAGGACACGCACATCAAGATCGGGTGAGTTCAGAATGATTGTGCCGTGCTGAAATTCATCGACATCAAACTGCAAAAGGACAACAGCCGATTCCGTCTCGCTCTTCGCTCGCTTTACAGCCGGGTCGCGCTTCAGCTGACCGAGCGGGGTAGTCGTGACGTTCTTAAACTCGCCGAGCCGCTTCAGAAAGTCTGCGAAGATGGCGTCTTCACTCAGAAGATGCTTGGACGACGGCTCACTTGCCACTAGCAGCGAAACCTTTTGTTTCAGCTCGCGTCCAGTGCTTTTCGGAGTTTTATCGGAATCTATCTGTGGCGTGGTAACTGGGGGCTGGCTGGCTTTTGGAGCGCGCCGGCCTGACTGTGCAATCGTCTGCGTGGCAAGCAGTAGCAGCAAGCCGGAGGCTGCAAAAAGCCCTTTTCTGTGGCGATTTCGCTGAAAGCCGGGGAGCATTTTCATGCAATCTTCTCTCCAGCGGTGTGACCTTAGAAGCCCGCCTCGTGTACAGGGTTGCACCCAGCCGGAGCTATTGGCCTAACGCTCGGATGGCTTCGCGTGCGTAGTAAGTCAAAATGATGTCGGCGCCGGCGCGCTTGATGCTGGTCAGCGTTTCCATCATTACGCGTTGTTCGTCAATCCAGCCCTTCTGAGCAGCCGCTTTGATCATTGCATACTCGCCCGACACGTGATACGCCGCAATTGGAACATCAAAACGATCGTGAACCATTTTCAGCACGTCGAGATACACCGTAGCAGGCTTCACCATCAGAATGTCTGCGCCTTCAGAGTAATCGAGCTCAGCCTCGCGCATTGCTTCGCGGACGTTTGGCGGATCCATCTGGTAGGCGCGGCGATCACCGAACTCAGGCGCACTCTGTGCTGCCTCTCGAAACGGACCGTAGAATCCCGACGCATACTTCACCGCGTAAGCCATGATCGCAGTGTTGCCGAACCCTTCGTTGTCGAGCATCTCGCGAATCGCTTCGACCTGGCCGTCCATCATTGCTGAAGGTCCGACGATGTCTGCACCCGCTGCGGCCTGACTCAATGCCGTGCGTGCCAGCAACTCGAGCGACTCGTCATTGAGGACGTCACCTCCACGAACAACACCGCAGTGTCCGTGCGACGTGTATTCACACAAACAGGTGTCAGCCATAATGATCATTTCAGGTGACGACTTGCGAATCGCGCGAATGGCGCGTTGCACGATTCCGTCTTCTGCGTAAGCACCGGAAGCGACAAGGTCTTTCGTTTCCGGCAATCCAAACAGGATGATGCTGCGCACACCCGCATCGTAAGCAGCAGAAACTTCTTTTGTCGTCTCGTCAATTGAAAGGTTGTAGACACCCGGCATCGAAGAGATTTCGCGACGCACGCCTGTGCCCGGACATACAAACAGCGGCAACACGAAATTCTCGGGCGCGAGTCGAGTCTCGCGCACCATTGAACGGATGGCGTCAGTTTTGCGGAGTCGACGAGGACGGTAAATCATTTTGAAACTCCTTACCAGCGATGATACGCGGGATGTCCTGGTTTGACGGCGACAAAGGTGCCATGACAAGTAGCAAAAACCTGATCGTGCGCGAGCAACTCGCCTCCAACGATTGCGCGATCGGGTGTTGAATCAAGCACGCGTGCGACAAGTTTGACTGGACCGTCACTCGGTGTCGGACGCAGCAGCTTGATCGAATACTCAGCGGTGACGGTGCAAGGCGGCTTGTCAGCGCCACTCTTCTGCATCAGGAACCACGCGGCCGTCCAGTTGCAGTGACAATCGAGCAGAGTGCCAATAATTCCGCCGCTCAACACGCCCGGAAACGCTTCATACTCCTGGCTCGGCTGCCACTCCGCGACAACCTGATCACCTTCAGCGAAACTGCGAATGTGCAGCCCTTTCGGATTCGCCGGTCCACAACCGAAGCAGGCGAGATTTGGCGCGTATGTTTCCTGAATGCTTTTCATTACTGCTAAGTACAACTGTAGGGGCGGCCCTCCGTGGCGCCCGTGTCACTAACACGCTTGTTTCCAATGACGGGCGGCCACGCAGGGCCGCCCCTACAGTTGAATTCTAGCTCCAGCCGCGCGTAACTGCTGCCGGAGTTTGAAGCGCTGAATCTTTCCTGTCGCCGTGTACGGCAGCTCTGTCACAAACACATACCGGCGCGGTTGTTTGAATCGCGGCAGCGATTCAGCAGCCAATTTGCGCAGCTCGTGCGCCAGTTGCCCCGAGTCGGATTCTACATCGCGCCTCACAACAAACGCACACGCACACGGAAGTTGATCCTCGTCAAAATCCTCAACCACCGCCGCGCGCGCGACGCCCTCGTGTCGCAGCAGCACGCCTTCAACTTCAACCGGCGAAACCCATCGTCCGCTCGATTTGAAACAATCGTCACTGCGTCCCATATGAAACCAGTAACCATCACTGTCGCAGCGATACAGGTCGCCCGTGCGCACCCAACCATCGACGAAAGTCTTCGTTGTTGCTTCAGGGTTCTCCCAGTAGTACAACGCGGCACTCTCGCCTTTCACCCACAGGTTTTCTTCGTCAACCAGGCGAGCCTCGTAACCCTGAAGCAGACGGCCACTACTGCCATAGCGCACCTCGTTTTTATGATTCGAGATGAACATGTGCAACATCTCGGTCGAACCGATACCGTCGAGCAACTGCACGCCAAACTCTCTTTCCCAATCTTCGCCGAGATGAGCCGGCAAGGCTTCGCCGGCTGAAACGCAGAGCCGCAGACTCGACGTGTCGAGCTTTCTGCCGGCGCGATGATGCTCGAGCAGCAGGTTGTAAATGACGGGAACGGCGAAAAAGATCGTCGGACGATGCTGCGAGAAGATCCGCGCGATGATATCGGGCGATGGCTTCTCGCGGCAGAGAATCGTTGTGGCGCCGTTGAGCAGTGGAAACGAAAGACTGTTACCCAAACCGTAAGCGAACGGCAGCCGCGATGACGAGAAGAGACGGTCGCGAGGAGTCAATTGCAGCACCTCGCGACAAAACGTTTGATTCGTGTAAAAGATGTCGCTCTGCCGGTGGACAGCTCCCTTGGGTTCACCTGTGCTGCCGGACGTGTAGAGTATGAATGCGGGTTCATTTTCAGCCGGATCAGGGAACTCAATCTCGGGCTCTGTGATGTTATTCAGCGACACGTGCTCTTCGCTAAACACCAGCATGGCTCCGGAATTGCGAATGATTGCAGACTGTTCCTCAGCGCGGAGCGACATGTTGATAGGAACTGCAATCGCGCCGAGCGCGCAAATGGCAATGAACGCTTCGATAAATTCAGGGCAATCATGAAGTAAGAGCGCTACGCGATCACCCCGCTGCACGCCGAGCGACTGGATAAGCCGGGCCATCTTCAAAGTCTCCGCACGCAACTCGCCGTACGTGATCGTGCGGCCGTCAAAACGAACAGCCGGCCACGACAATTCGTTCCCGAAGATAGCCTCAAACAAATTCATTTTGTGCCTTTTGTGCCTTTTTGCGGCTCTTTTTGCGGCTAATTCTCGTCGAGCTTTCTCCCAGCATTCAAGTTGTCCCAATTAAGGATCGCATTGAACACGAGGAAGTAGCTTCCCTTCGTCTGCCCGCGCCAGAATGGATTCGTCGAGAAGAGCAGTACATGACCATTTCCGGACGGCACATCAACGACCGCAGGACGTTGCGCAATCTCGTCCCCATTATCCAGCAGGCCCGAAACAAACAAGTCGCGGCTGTCTGCGTAGCGCAGCACCACGCGCGGACGTTGATTGGGTGGTATCAACCCGACCGCATTCCGTCGCTGTTCATCTGTTACAGGCGGAACTTCCCAAGGCTCGGCGCGCGGAGGAGGCTCAGGAATCTCGGCGGGCGGACGACCCTGCGGTACGTCAGGATCGTCGGGCGTGCCGCGACCAGTCGCCCGTGGCTGGTTTCGCGGTCCGCGTCCACCAACACCGTTACTGAGGTTGTAAATAGCACCGTTGAAACAATACATCGCCAGCGAGTCGCCATAGCCGTAAGCAATCGGGCTCGCCGCATCGACTGTCCTCATGCGCAGTATGTCGCCGACAGCTTTAAGATGCTGCGATCTGTTTGCAGAAACTCCGGCAGTGAAGCCGTAGTTGACCGCGAACTCCGATGTGTCGTCGACGGTGATAAACAATCCACCGTCTTTCACAAACTTTTGCAGGTTCTGCAAACCACTCCAGCCGAGTCCTGGCCGCATGTCGTCGGTTTCGTCGATGAGGCCGAGGTTCGGCGTGAGCTGAGTCTTCTTCCACGGCAGCGGATTGCCGTACATCGGCATGCCGTTGATGATGGCTAATCCACTACGTCCGACAGGTCCAAACAGAATCACGTCATACTTGTTCTTGAGATTCGGCTCGCGCGAAACGTCCTGCGTGCTGATGTACGCGAAGGGCACCTGTAATTGATCGAAGCCGAGTCGATACCAACCTTCATCCTGCGTGCTGAGCCACGTATGCATCATCGCAATGCGTGGAGTTCTGATCGGATGCATCTTCACTAATGGCGCATCGGGCACTGCGTAAACTTGGATCCCGAGCTCATTTGCGACTCTGCGCAGATCTTCACTGTTAGCTTTGCGAATGATGAAGGACCCACGACTGAACTTGTGTCCAGCCGCTTCGAAAGGCTCTTCCGCCGCTTCCATCTCGACGTCTTTTAGTCGATAGCGCAGCGTCACCAGAGCGTTGTCGGCATTGTGATTGATCACGTACACCGAACCGGCGTTCGAGATTCCACCCGGAGCTCGCACGTCGCCAGTAACGCGCTCCATCGGCGCTTGCAGTACTTTCGTATCCGTGACACGCACTACTTCGACATTCGCGAGCTCACCCATGGTCCATGCAGTATCGTCGTAAATATCAGTTTGCGGATCGTTTGGCGCCCAGTATTGATAGTCGAGTAAGGCATCGGCGATGCGGCTGTACGGTTGGTCCATGCGGACGATATAACTTCCGGCCGGGAAAGTTCGATCTTCAGTTTTCGGTGTCGGAGTTGGAGAAGCAGATGGTGATGGACTAGCCGCTGGCTTGGCCGCGCTGCTACTCGAACCCGCTTTTTTCCTGACACCGACGGTGAACGGCGCAGTCGATCGGCTGATCTCGACGCCCTGCGCCTGGAGCGTTCTTAAGAGTTCTGCCTGATTGCCGGGCCTCACGTCGTCTGACGGCAGGACGTAAGCCGCGGGGCCTTCGTTCTTCGGCTTATCAATTGAGCGTTTGCTCTTGAGGTAGAAATTCTTAAGAAAGAGTTTGCTATTGTTGCCGAAATAATAGAGCGAAGTCAGCAGTGCAGACTGCTCGTAGTTATTATTATTTCGCTGCGACCATCTGGCTTTGGGCAGTGGCGGATTCTGGCGATACCACGTGCGTTCATACTCCCCCGGCGACAGCGTCCTTTCAACTGTATCTGCGCCGGCGTTGCCGAATGTTTCGTACAACCGACTGATACCATTGTGAGTCGCTGCGATAAACATCAGGTATCCCGGCGACCACGTATCGAAGTTGCCATGTGCAAACACGCCAGGCATGCCAAATTTCGTCATCTCTGAAACATTGTTCCAGCCGATCATCTGCCACTCATCGGTCAGGATTGGATCTACCCAGGCGTTATATGGACCATCACCAATCGTGTTGTCGTAAAGGTATGGAACTGATTCGTGCAGGTCGTGCAGCACCTGCGGCTTCCATGCAATGTAGGTGTTAAGCACGTTGCGCGTGAGTTTCAGCGAAAGTCCGATCGCGTCGCGATTATTGTCGTGTGCGACGTAGTGCCCCCAGTAAATCAGCGGAGGCCAGTTTTGATTTGGATGGGCGAGATGCCAGTTGTAAACATCGACCATGCGATTGCGGCCATCGACTTCAACAACCGGAGTGATGAGTGTCAGCACGTTGTCGCGGATCGATTTGATGTACGGGCTGTTGTCGACGACGAGCCTGTAAGCCAATTCCATCAGCGCCGTGGGTGCGCCCGTTTCGGTTGAGTGAATTGTTCCCGTGATGTAATAGACTGGAAACGAAGCGGCGACGAGACGATCCGCTTCTGCTTCGTCCATATTGATGGTTCTCGGATCAGCGAGCTTCGCCAGGCGTGCGCGGTTCTCTTCGAGTTTCGAAATCAGTTGTTCCGAGCCGATCGCGACCGCGATCATCTCGCGGCCTTCTTCAGTGGTGCCGATTGAATAGACTTTGACGCGCGGGCTCGCACGCTCTAGCATGCGCATGTATTTGTAAACATCTTCAGCATACGGCAACTTGCCGGGCGCACCCGCTACATCGCCGAGCACTGCCTTCGGACTTGGCACATCAGCCGAAGCAGGCAGGTAGTCCGTCAGAGGAGAGTTGAAGTAAGGAGCAGTTGTATACTCGCGAATCTTGTTCGTGTACTCCTGATCGATCGGCTGATTCGGATCGCGGCCGGGTTTGATTTGAGCGTTAACGATTGTTCCGAAGATTGGCAAGCAGAGGAGACAGAGAAACAACGAGCGAAGCGGGCGAAAAAGGGTCATATGGGTTTTTCCTCGTCAGGGCTTTTAGCACAGCTTACACAGATTTTTGAAATCAGTGAAATCTGTGTAATCTGTGGCAACGCATGTCGGATCAGGCAAAGAAAGTTAAAGCAGCCGGCGGAGTGCCGGCGATAGTCGCAACTGTCAAAACCCTGTCTGAAGAGATGGGGCTGGTGCGTGGTGTGCGCACGCTGCTGAAGGTGAATCAAACCGGCGGTGTCGATTGTCCTGGCTGTGCCTGGCCGGAGCCCGATCGCGAACGCTCTCATTTTGAGTTTTGTGAAAACGGCGCCAAGCACGTCGCTGACGAGGCTACGACTAAACGCGTCACACCGGAGTTCTTCGAGCAGTGGAGCGTGGCGGAGCTTTTGCGCCAATCAGATCAGTGGCTGAATGCTCAGGGACGCCTCACGCATCCGATGCTGCTTCATCGTGACGCCAGTCATTACGAGCCTGTGAGCTGGGACGATGCTTTCGAATTGATAGCGGGCGAGTTGAACTCACTCAACTATCCCGACCAGGCAATCTTCTACACGTCCGGCCGGACGAGCAATGAAGCCGCTTTCCTCTATCAACTTTTCGTGCGCCAGTTTGGAACCAACAATCTTCCCGATTGCTCAAACATGTGTCACGAGTCGAGCGGCACCGGGCTGAGCGAAACGATTGGTGTCGGGAAGGGAACTGTCACGCTCGAAGACTTCGACAAGGCCCAGGCGATCTTCGTCATTGGTCAAAATCCCGGCACGAATCATCCGCGAATGCTTTCCGCGCTCGAGCGCGCAAAACGCAATGGATGCAAATTGGTCCATATCAATCCGCTGCCGGAAGTTGGCATGACGCGCTTCAAACACCCGCAGCACGTGCTCGGATTGTTTGGATCCGGAGTTGAGCTCGCAGATCTGTTTCTCCAGGTGCGAATCAATGGCGATGTCGCTTTGCTCAAAGGGATCTCGAAAGGAGTGCTCGCACGCGAAGGCTCGCTCGATCGTGATTTCATCAGTCAGTACACGATCGGTTTTGAAGAATTTGTTTCTGCGTTGCAGGTTGTATCGTGGGCTGAGATTGTCGAACAGAGCGGCGTCGCGAAGGAACTGATCGAACAAGCGGCGCAAATATTTATCGAATCCGAGCGCACAATCTTCTGCTGGGCCATGGGCCTGACGCAGCATCGCAATGCAGTCGCAAACATTCAGGAGATCGTGAACCTGATGCTGCTACGAGGACAGATTGGCAAGCCTGGCGCGGGCTTCTGTCCCGTACGCGGTCACAGCAACGTGCAAGGCGATCGCACCGTTGGTATTTGGGAACGGCCTACGGAATTATTTCTCGACAAGCTGGGGGAAGTATTTGATTTCGAGCCGCCGCGACGACACGGCTTCGATACGGTCAAAGCTATTCAGGCGATGCACGAAGGGCAGGCGAAAGTATTCTTCGCACTCGGCGGCAACTTTCTTTCAGCAACTCCGGATACAGATTTTACTGCCGCTGCGCTGCATCGTTGCCGCCTGACGGCCCACGTTTCAACCAAACTAAATCGTTCTCACTTGATAACCGGAGATCGTGCGCTGATACTGCCGTGTCTCGGTCGCACAGAGATCGACCTGCAAGCCACAGGACCGCAGTTCGTCACGACTGAAAACTCGATGGGCGTGGTGCAAATCTCACGCGGCAGACTTCAACCCGCTTCAGGAGAACTTCTGAGCGAGCCGCAGATCGTGGCCCGTCTCGCGAGAGCCACACTCGAGCAGCGCACCACAGTCAATTGGGAAGAGCTCGCGAACGATTACGATCAGCTCCGCGATGCGATCGAGCGAGTAATTCCTGGGTTTGATGATTACAATGCGCGAGTGCGAGAGCCCGGTGGCTTCCATCTTCCCAACGCCGCGCGCAATCGAGTGTTCAAAACTGCGAGCGGCAAGGCGCAGTTTACTGTTCACGAATTGCCGAGGCACGAGCTTGGTCCAGATCAGTTTCTGATGATGACAATTCGCAGTCATGACCAGTTTAATACGTCGGTCTATACTCTGAACGATCGATATCGCGGCATCAGCGACGATCGCAACGTCGTGTTTCTGAACGAAGCAGACATCGCGGCGATGGGCCTGCGGCCGCGACAAGTTGTAGACTTGGTCAGCCATTTCGAAGGTGAAGAGCGCATCGCGCGGCGATTCGTTGTTGTGCCTTACGATATTCCGCGTGGCTGTGCCGCGACTTACTTTCCTGAAGCGAATGTTTTGGTGCCGGTGCGCAACGTTGCACTGAAGAGCAACACTCCCGTGTCGAAGTCAGTAGTGATCAGCGTCCGGCCTGCAATGGAGGAGCTCGAGCAAACATGACCGCAACAATCGCGAAGAAGAAACCCACCAAAAAAGCCGTTAAAGCGAAGAAGAAGACAGGCGCGAAGAAAGCTGCAAAACGACGTCTCGCAATCTCGGAAAATAATGCGAAGCCGAAGTTGTACGCGAGCCTCGTGGTGCAGTTGCTCAGCCTTTTGAAAGGTGAGCAGGACTTCATTGCCAACGCTGCGAACTTCAGCGCGCTGCTCTTCAATTCACTGCCAAACGTGAATTGGGCTGGATTTTATTTCCTGCAAGATGACGAGCTGGTGCTTGGTCCATTTCAGGGAAATCCCGCGTGTGTTCGCATCCCGATGGGCGAGGGAGTGTGTGGAGTGGCGGCGCAGCAGTGCGAAACGATCATCGTGCCGAACGTGCATGAGTTTCCGGGTCACATTTCGTGCGATGTTGCTTCAAATTCGGAGATCGTGGTGCCGCTGTTTGATGGCGAGAGACTTCTCGGCGTGCTCGATCTCGATAGTCCTACCATTGGAAGATTTGACGATCAGGATGCAGAGGGATTGAATGAGTTGGTGACGGTGTTTGTGGCACACGAGGAGGGGATTGGACCGTAGCCACAAAGAAGCACAAAAGGCACAAAAAAGATGATCAGCATTAGGAAATCAAAAGAGCGAGGGCATTTCGATCACGGGTGGCTCAACACGTATCACACGTTTTCTTTCGACCAGTACTACGATCCGCGGTACATGGGCTTTCGCAGTCTGCGTGTGATTAATGAAGACTTTGTTGCTGCCGGTCGCGGTTTTCCTACGCACGGACATCGCGACATGGAGATCATTACTTACATTCTCGAAGGCGCGCTCAAACACCAGGACAGCATGGGCAACGGCTCCGTTATTCGGCCTGGAGATGTCCAACGTATGACTGCCGGCACAGGTGTCAGACATAGCGAGCAGAATGCATCGAATACTGAGCGCGTGCACCTGTTGCAGATTTGGATCCTGCCGGATGCAGAGAATCTAACGCCCGGCTACGAACAGAAGGCGTTCTCGGAAGAGGAGCGACGCGGGCAGTTGCGACTAATTGCGTCGAACGATGGTCGTGATGATTCAGTGCGATTGAATCAGGACGTCAGTTTGTTTGCTTCGATACTCGATGCTGGGCAGCAAGTTGAGCGCACGATGGATCCGACACGTTACGGGTGGATTCAGGTGGCGCGTGGATCGATCAGTGTGAATGGCGAGAAGGCTGAGCAGGGCGACGGTGTGGTCGCCGTTGCTGAGCCGTCGTTGACAATTCGTGCTGAGGAGCCGGCAGAGATACTGTTATTTGACCTTCAATGACCGATCCTGATCCACGGCGCTGGCGTGCCCTGACGCTTCTATCAATCGCGGAGCTGCTGGGCATGGCGCTTTGGTTTAGTGGCTCCGCCGTCGTCCCCGCACTCTCACGCGAATGGCAACTCTCTTCTTCACAAATTAGCTGGATCGCTATCGCCGTTCAGCTCGGCTTCGTCGCCGGCACACTCATCAGTGCCACCCTGAACCTGCCTGACATCATCAGCACTCGACATCTGTTCGCCGTCTCTTCCTTTCTCGGCGCCGCTGTGAACCTCATCTTTGGTCTGTACGTTCACGACGCGAGCACCACCATCGCTCTACGTTTTCTGACGGGTGTTTGTCTCGCCGGTGTTTACCCGCCCGGCATGAAGATCATGGCGACGTGGTTTCGCGAACGTCGCGGCATGGCGCTCGGTGTTTTGGTCGGCGCGCTGACGATGGGCAAGGCAATGCCGTACCTCGTCAACGCGCTCGGTAGCGCAAACTGGAGAAACAACATTCTCTTCGTTTCACTCCTTTCGGCGATTGGCGGACTCATTGTGCTCTTCTTCGTGGAAGATGGTCCATACGCGCTGCCGCCTGCGAAGTTTGACATTTCGCAGGTCGTGAAAGTTTTCAGTAATCGCGGAGTGAGGCTCGCGAGTTTTGGTTACTTCGGTCACATGTGGGAGCTTTACGGCATGTGGATCTGGATACCAGTGATGATTCGCGCGAGCCTTGCAGTGCAGAATGGCGATCCGCGTTTGGCTGAGCTCGGATCGTTTCTCGTGATCGGCGCCGGCGCGGTCGGTTGCGTTGTTGCCGGCGTGATCGCCGATCGTGTGGGACGAACTTTAGTCACGTCGTGGGCGATGGCGGTTAGTGGCACGTGTTGTTTGGTGATTGGGTTGCTTTACGGCGGAAGCCCATTGTTGCTGTTGCTGGTTGCGGTGGTTTGGGGAGCAACTGTCGTGGCTGACTCGGCGCAGTTTTCGTCGTGCGTGACTGAGTTGGGAGATCCGCAGTACATCGGTACGGCATTGACGATACAGATGTGTGTTGGGTTTCTATTGACGACTGTATCAATCGAGCTGGTGCCGAAGATCCATGACTGGCGGTACGCGTTTATGATTCTGGCGCCGGGACCGCTGTTTGGGGTGATTTCGATGTTGAGATTGCGTCAACTTCCGGAAGCGATCAAGATTGCGCACGGAAGACGGTGACACGGATGAACACGGATTGAGACGGATTTGTTTGCGTAAATCTGCGGCTCGTATTATTCTCTTCGCCACGGTGATAGTGATGAAAATTTTCCTCGCACTCAAATCTTGGTTGAACCGAGCTTAAGTCGGGCTTAGCCGCTCCTTTTTTCCCTACACAATCGAAGTGTCTTTTCGAGTGGACCCGTTTTGGGAGATCCACTTTGAGGTTTTTGATCATGCAACAACCAGCTATTCAAGTGCGCAACTTACGCAAAAGTTTCCGCAAGCGAAGCGGTTTTCGAAAAAAGTCGGAGCTTTGGGCTATCGACGACGTCTCGTTCGCTGTCGCACGCGGAGAGACATACGGATTGCTCGGTCCAAACGGCTCAGGCAAGTCGTCGTTGATTCGAATACTGTCGACTCTGCTTATCGCCGATAGTGGATTCGTGCGCATGCTGGACTACACGCTGCCCGAGCAGGCGGAAGAAGTGCGCCGCATCATCGGGCGTGTCAGCGTGGACGCGGCTTTCTACAAAAAGCTCTCGGCTCGTGAAAACCTGCTTTACACGGCGCTGCTTTACGGCCAGAACGCACGCGAGGCAGAACGGCGCGCGATGGACATTCTCGAACAGTTGGGAATGGAGAACGCGAAGTTCTCAACGCCGCTCGAGGAGATGAGCCGCGGCATGCAGCAGAAGATCAGTATTGCACGCGCGCTGATGATCAATCCGCCACTGTTGTTGCTTGATGAGCCAACGACGGGTCTCGATCCAAAGAGTCGTCGTGACGTGCAGTCGTTTCTGGAGAATCTACAGGCGCGCGAAGGGACGACGATTCTCTTAACGACACACGACATGGCGGAAGCTGAAAGACTGTGCGCGCGCATCGGTTTTCTGGCACACGGCAAACTCGTTGCCGAGGGAACAGCCGCGCAGTTGATGCAGTTCGCGGGCGCCGCAACACTCGACGACGCCTTCATCAAGTTAACTGGTGAAGAACTGGTGGAAGAAGAAGAACAATCCGCAGATTACGCAGATTGCGCAGATTAGAGGTTAATGATGGAAGCTACTTTGAGACAAACCTGGGCCTTCCTGTTTCGCGGGTATCATCTCACTCGTCGATACATCGGCTGGGTCGTCGTCTTCAACTTTTATGCGCTAGTTACGTCAGCGACTGTGGCGCTGATTGGCGTCGCGCAAGGGAACTATCAACTCACTCTGACGCTCGTCGTCGGGGCGCTGTTGTGGAACTTTCTTTCGTTGCTTTACAACGAGATCGCGATGTCGATCGCGTATGAACGCTGGGAAGGAACGCTGGAGTACACGTTCATGGCGCCAGTGTCGCGGACAGTTCATCTGCTGGGCGTGAGTCTCTACTCGTTGCTGAATAGCATTGTGACGAGCGCGATCGTGCTCGTGGGCCTGATGCTGTTTACGAACCTGAACCTGCGCGGCGCAAACCTGCCGGGCGTGTTTGTCGTGTTGGCTGTAAGTACGACTGCATTCGTCGGTCTCGGATTGTTCGCAGCAGTATTTCCGGTGATGAGCGCGGAGCGAGGCGCAGAAGCGACGCACATCTTTCAGGGCTCGCTTCTGCTCGTTTCGGGAGTTTATTATCCGATCGATGTCCTGCCAGGTTGGTTGCAGCCGCTCTCTGCAATCTCACCGGCGACGTACACGCTGTCTGCCTGCCGTAAGTTATTTGGTGTGGGAAACAGCAACTCGACGGCTGAATATCTTGCGGGAGCACCGCTGTCGGCAGTGTCGCACGAGCTGATCGTACTGGCAGTGATGGGAGCGATACTTCTGCCGTTGGGCTTGTTTGTGTTCGTGCACATGGAGGCCTGGGCCAAGAAGACAGGGAAGTTGAAACGAACAGGATGATTTGATGGCGAAACGCGAAAGCACTGAGGATCTGAAAACACGCACACGCGAGATTATCCGGCGACTCAAGCGAGCGTATCCCGGCGCAAAGTGTTCGCTCAATCATTCCAATCCGTTTGAGCTGTTGATTGCCACAATTCTTTCGGCGCAGTGTACTGACGAACGGGTCAACATCGTTACTGCTGATTTGTTTCGGAAGTACACGAAGCCGGAGGACTACATGAACGTGTCGCCGCGAGAGTTGGAGAAGGACATTCAGTCGACTGGGTTTTTTCGAAACAAGACGAAGTCGATTCAGGGGACGTCGAAAGTTTTGACGGAGGAGTATGGCGGGCAGGTGCCGCACACGATGGATGAGTTGCTCGAGTTGCCGGGCGTGGCGCGGAAGACTGCGAATGTGGTGCTGGGGAATGCGTTCGGGGTGAAGGCCGGCGTGGTGGTAGACACGCACGTCACGCGGCTCTCACATCGGCTGAATCTGTCGCAGGAGAAGACAGCGGAAAAGATCGAGCAGGATTTGATCGAGATCGTGCCGAAGAAAGACTGGGTGATCTTCCCGCACCTGATGATCTATCACGGGAGAAAGATCTGCAAAGCGCGCAATCCGCTGTGTGAGGAGTGCACGATAGAGAAATTCTGTCCCTCGTCATTCCTTAAGACAGGCGTCCACCCTCCTAGCTAGCCACAAAAGGCACAAAAAAGATTAGCCACAAAAAAGCGCAAAAAGCACAAAACAGAAAACCGGTTCTGATTTTCTTTTTTTGCGCTTTTTGTGCCTTTTGCGGCTAATTATGGCTTGGTGACGGCGGCGACCATGGCCTGTGTGGCTTGCTGGCAGAGTGGCGTGATTATGTCTTCGCCCGCTGACTTCGCTTTGCCTTTGTACTGTTGCGCGAAGCTCGGTGTGGTGCTGCCCGGCCTCTCCAATCTCACGTCCAGCGTCACCTCATCTTTAGCTTTGATGTTTTGCGCGACAGCGGCAGTGATGGCCACATTAGTCGCGACGGCTGCCGCTGTCGAGCCGTATCCGACGTTACTTGCAACTCTTCCTACCGAGCTGCTGAGCACACTTCCGAAACCGCCGCCACCTTTCTTATGCGACACATTCGCGAAGACGATGTAGTCGCAGTCTTTCTGTCGCGCTTCGGCTTGAATCGCGGCACCGGTGGCTTGGATCGCGACCACCTCGATGCTCGTGGTCTTCAACTGCTGAATCAACGTGTTCTGCACTGCCAGTGCAAGATCGTTCGCGTTCATTCCTTCGGCCACGTTACCGGGTCTCACCGCTGGGACTCCAAGGCGAATAACGCCGGCACGTTTTGGACCAAGCTCATTCGCCGCTGGAGTGGTCGATGTAGTCGAAGTGATGTTGGTATTCGCGGCCGCGCCGGAACTCGGGTTCGACGTGTTGCTGGAATCCGGTGTCGTCATACCTGCACTGAAAGCGCTCGCGAAGTCCTTCACTTCACGATAGCCCTCAGGCACGTCAAACAAACTCGGCTCGAGTGTCGCTTGCGAAATCTCAACTACTTCGTTGAGGGTCGAGAAACTCTCAACGCCGTTAGGTCCGAACATCGTTGTCTTTTCCCAAACGGGATAACCTTTTCTCGCTGCACCGATCTGCTTCGTCTCGTATCGATCCCGGCAGCCACCACTGCTCACATGCGGTCTGTAATTCGCATACGCCTGACTCATATCACAATCGAGCACAAAAGCAGCATCGATGTACCAGCCGTCAATCTCCATCTTCGTGTTCATTTGCGAACACGCATCGGGCGACGACTTCATCTCCATGGTCGTGAGAATGTGACGCGCTGTGTAGCCAAACATCTGCTTGCGCTCGCCTGTGTCTCGACTGGTGACGGTGGAAGTAACAACGCCGCCTTTCTTAACAACGCCCGGTTGCGACACTTGAGCGGTCGTGTTCGTCGCGTTTGCCGCAGCCGGCTCGTCATACGGCTGAATCATGTAGACCTTCGCCTGCGGCATGATCTGGATGTTTCGCCGCAAATCGCACTGCTGCACGACGACCATCTGTCCGTTATTTGTTTCGCTGCGCTGGCGTTTGCCTTTGATGTAACTGGTGTTTTCGTAAGTTTGACCGCCGCTTGTTTGGCGCGACTTGATCTTGACGTCGGCACTTGCAATCGCTGAGAGGGTCAATAGACAGGCGACAGAGATTGCAGTTCTAATCGTGATTTTGAGCATAGCCCTATTTGTTCTTCTCCTGATTTGGGATTTGTTTGTGATGGGG
>DASUYO010000063.1:0-6339 GCA_036377375.1 Pyrinomonadaceae bacterium | reverse complement strand
TGTTTACCAGTGCAACGTCATTGTTTGCGCAATGTTTCTGACCGGGCAAGCGTCCAATCCAATCATTGCGAAGTTTGTACAACAGGTAACCGGAATCCAGATTACCTATGCGCGCTGGGCCATTGCCGGAATTGTGCCCGGACTTCTGTGTCTTCTGCTCGTCCCCTGGGTGCTGTATCGAGTCTTTCCACCCGAAGTGAAGCACACGCCCGCTGCCAGCGAGCTTGCATCAACAGAGTTGCGCGCGATGGGATCGATGAAGTGGTCCGAACGATTAATGCTCCTGGTATTTCTTATCGTGGCGATACTCTGGATGACGAACACGCTGCACGGCATCGACTATGCAGCCGTAGCCCTGCTCGGCATCGCCATATTGCTGATCACGGGCGTGCTGGACTGGGAAGATATCGTCAGCGAAAAGGCGGCATGGGGTGTCTTTATCTGGTACGGTGGACTCATTCGCATGGCGGAGGCTTTGGGGCAGACTGGCATTACCAAAAGATTTGCTGAAGCGTCCGCGAGTTTAACTACGGGATGGAATTGGTGGCTGGCACTTGCCGTGTTGCTTCTAATCTACTTTTACGCACATTACGCCTTCGCCAGTATCACTGCGCACGTGACGGCGATGTTCACGCCTTTTCTGATTGTGATTCTTGCCGCAGGAGCGCCGCCATACCTGGCCGTCCTTTCGCTCGCATACTTCTCCAATCTTGCGGCAGCATTGACTCATTACGGCACCACGCCGGCACCGATTTACTTCGGCGCCGGGTACACAACCCAACGAACCTGGTGGACGCTGGGGCTGATCACGTCGCTGATAACCATCACTGTCTGGAGTCTGGTGGGCTTCACTTGGTGGAAAGTTCTTAGACTTTGGTGACAAACATGGCTGGATACTCCGGAACGCCTCTAGTAAAGAAACTCGGAATCAAAGAAGGATCTCGCATCGCACTAGTCAATGCGCCAAAAGACTTTCAATCGACATTGGGAGAACTGCCCGAGCAAGTGGAGTTTGTAAAACAGACGGCGAAATCGCTCGACATAATTCTGTTGTTTGTTTTGACGGAGCGAGCACTCGCGAGAGATTTCACCAAAGTTGCAGCAAGACTTGCGACGAACGGAATGATCTGGGTTGCGTGGCCGAAGAAGAGCTCGGGCGTGACGACTGATCTCTCGTTCGATCGCGTCCAACGAATCGGTTTGGATGCAGGACTGGTTGACGTAAAGATCTGCGCCATCGACGACACGTGGTCAGGTCTGAAGTTTGTCTATCGTCTCAAAGATCGAGCGGCGCGAAAGTCATGACCAGAGTTATCCACAGATCCTGAGGAAATCTTTGTGGAAATCACAGCGCAGAGTTTTACAAAGCTGTTACAAAGGCGTACTTAGAACACTTTGCACACATGAGCGGCGTGGACAAAAAGCTTTTGATATGAGCGTGTTAACTCCTAATACGCTGTGCAGCGCAACGAACTTCTTCGTCGTCGATCGGACGTGTTTTACAGCGCCCTACTAATTGTGGGACCAAAAAAAGTAAGTACGAAGTGGTGCGCCAAACATTCGGCGAACGGTTTTTCCGCATTCAAATTTTCTAAAGAATTCGAATCTCTCTTCATGGCACTCACGACAGTTCAGACACAAAGAATAAACTGTTCAGGTAAGTGATGTGATCACGTATCCTCTCATACAAGAGAAGTTTGCGTTTGTAGAAAGTGATCTTGAATGCGCGATCGCGCACACAATTTCGGAGCTTCTTTGTACTTGTAACAAATCCGAAATACATGTTGCAAAAAAAGTGTCGTTCACTATAATGCGAATCCCTCGCTGACATAGTGATTGCCAATACAGTTTGGGATCAGCGGCCTGTTAATGATCGTTGAAGGTAACTAGCACTCATATTTTTTCTCGCAATTGCCCGGAGACCTTCAGCGAAGTAAGTCAGGTAAGTAATGGGGCGTGACTCGTGCGGTAAGTCGCGCAAGGCAATCTAGGCGATCGGTGGGATCTTCGCCGAAAAATTAACCCCCCAAGTTAAGTGTCTTCACCGGAAGATGCAGCTTCCGGAGTGGTGAAGTGTTGTCCGTTTTTACGGATTAGCCAGGATCTTAACGCCCTGTGGAGTTGTGGAAATGACCGAGATAGAACTGTCTCCCCGAGTAAAACATTGCCCCATTTGTACAAAAGAACTTCCGATTTCTGAATTTGGAATTTGCCGCGCGCGCAAAGACGGACGCAATCTTTATTGCAAGAGTTGCATTCGTCAAAAAGTGACACAGAGCCGGCGTGCTTTGAAGGAATATAAAACAGCGCGGAAAAAATATATTTCTCAACAGGTCGACATTGCGGAACTACTTTCCAGTGATTCGTCCGGCAACGGCCATTATCACGCGAAGGCAATGAGCAAGCTGTCACCGGTTGAGCGAGTTCGCGACGCGATCCGGCGAGGCTCGCGAACGCAGCGTGAGATTGCGCAGGAAACCAAACTCGGAAAAGACGAAATAGGAGACGCGTTAGCTAATCTCCTGCTTTGGACTCATGAGATTAGAACGCAGGTTGTAGACAACACTCGGCTGTATTTCCTTAACGATACCGCCGACACTGCAACTGTGGACGATGCTCCGAGTCTCCCGGCTCGCAAACAGGATGTACCGAGCTCGTTCAGTTGTTTGCAGGGACTGATGCCGGGACGAAACCCTGAAGGTGAACCCGCAAAAATCGGAGGCTGGGTGGCAGCCTAGCCTCCGCTTGCCGCTTGCTTTAAGGAACGGCACTGGAACTCATCTTCAGTTAATCAGCAAATGCCTCGAGGACCTCACTGGCGTGATCTTCGGGCTTAACCTTCTCGAATATCTTTTTGATCTTGCCCTTCTCATCGATCAAAAAGGTCGTCCGATGAATACCCATGTACTTTCGGCCCATAAACTTCTTCTCTCCCCAAACTCCGTATGCCTCGGCAATGGATCGATCCGTGTCGGCTAAGAGAGTGAAAGGAAGCTTATACTTGGTTTCAAACTTTTTGTGAGACGCTTCGCTGTCGGGCGAGACACCCAACACGGTGATACCTTTCTTTTTGAATTGGGAAAAGGCATCACGAAAAGAGCAGGCCTCTTTAGTGCAACCCGGCGTGTCGTCTTTTGGATAAAAATAAAGAACTACCTTCTGTCCGCGAAGGTCCTTCAGGCTCACAGTTTCGCCGTTGGCATCTTTGGTTTTGAATGCGGGTGCAGTGGATCCCTCTTTAAGCATGATTTGTCCTTTGTTGATGAATCGAGATGGTCTATATCCGAATTGTAGAGGATCAAGGTCACTTTCATGAAAGTTACAACAAAAAACAAGCATAGCTATTGGATGGTAAAACAGGAGCCTGAAACGTACTCCTGGAACGATTTCGTGCGTGAAGGCAGCACTGATTGGTCAGGAGTGCGAAACTATCAGGCCCGAAACAATCTCCGCGCCATGAAACCGGGAGATAAGGTGCTTTTCTATCATTCAGGAAAGGGAAAGGAAGTGGTAGGGTTGGCCGAAGTCGTGAAGAGTGCCTATCCGGATCCGACTGCCGACGATCCGCAGTGGGTCGCCGTCGATCTCAAACCCGTCAAACCTTTGATAAACTCAGTTCAACTCGCGGCTATTCGTTATGACAAGCGTCTCAGTCAGCTGCCGCTAATCCGGCAGTCGCAACTTTCAGTGATGCCGTTGACGAAAGACGAATTTGACGTGATCGTGTCGATGGGAAGCGGCAAAACGCGACGGCGACAACAATAAGGAGGGCAGATGTTCAACCAGATTGACTATACGATGATTGTCGTTTCTGATATGCAGCGCTCTGTTGAGTTCTATCGAGACAAGCTGGGAATTCCTTTGAAGTTTCAATCACCTGATTGGACGGAGTTTGCGACGGGGACCACTACGCTTGCTCTTCACGGCGGTGGTGTTCCGAGCACACAGCCCCCAGCGGGCGATCCGTCAAAAATGGCCGGCGCCTGTTCGATTGGGTTCAATGTGGACGATGTCGACAAGACTTACGAGGAATTGAAAGCTAAAGGAATCAGGTTTGTGATGCCACCGTCGCAGCGAGAGGGCGAAGGGATCAAGCTTGCGGTGGCCATCGATCCGGACGGGCTTCCGATTTCGTTCGCGCAATTGATCGGGCATGGAGCCGCTGGCTAGTTTTTAACCACTTCGGATCACTCGAATAGTAGTTTACTCTCCCCACTTTCATCCGGCGTTGCCGAGTCGCTCAATCGTGGATACACCTTGAACAGCGGTTCTGGAGCAGGGACTGGTTTTTCCTCCAGAGCCGCTTTGATCTCCACCGCATTTACCACTGCCTGACCCCGGAAGTGATTATTCGTTACCACGTACGTTTCCCTGGTCTGCTTTGAAACTTCCTTGATACGCACCAGCCACGGATCCAGCTCATCGACCGAATACAGGTAGTTATAACGCTCGTCACGCGGCGCTTTCTCGCGAAACCAGTCTTTGTAGTTTCGGCCGTGAAGCCGCACGTAGCCAATCGGCGACGTTGTCAACGCCTGGGGGCGAATCGATGTCTTAAATACCGGCTGGTCGATGTTGCAAATCCCAACGCCTCGCTCTTCCAGCCACTCATAAACCTCCTCATTGTTCCAGGACGTGTGTCGGACTTCGAGCACCAGCGGATAGTCGGAAAACTGTTCCAGCAACTTCGCCAGGTACATGCGGTCATCAGGCGTGTTTTTGAAGGACCATGGAAACTGGAGCAGCACCGCCCCGAGCTTGCCGGCACCCGCCAGCACATCCATTCCTTCTCGATACTCCTTCTCATCCTTCGCCGTCGCTTTGCCGCGCTCGTGCGTGAACAGCCGGTGCAGCTTTGCCGTGAACGCAAATTCTTTGTTTGCGGCGACCCGCCTGGCCCATGATTTGGTCGTCGTGGGAACTGGCGGGCGGTAGAAACTGCTGTTGATTTCGATCGTATTGAAAAAACGTGCAAGATATTCGAGCGGATCGAACGACTTCCCCGGCTTCTGTGGGTAGACGATGCCTTCCCAGTCTTTGTAAGACCAGCCGGCGGGACCAATGCGGATAATTCGTTTTGGCAACTTAGTTCGGCCGTGGCGGTTGATAAAGATCCGGAATCGCGTCGATCACCTTCGCCGGCAGCGCTTTCAGCTTCAACTGCTCCGTCAAAAAAGCGATGCGGTCGCGTCGTGCTTCTGCGTTTAGTGCGTGCGGCGCGTCGTAGAGTTTCAACTGTTTAGGCTCGCTCACCACTTTCTCATACTCACGCGCGCGCTCTGCCGTCAGAAAAGGCTCTTGCGTCGCATATTGCAGAAGAACGGTGGCTGGTGCCGCGTGCGAAACAAACTTCCCCTCATCCAGATATTGATGGCTCGCCATGTAAGCGTCGAACTTCTCCGGTCCGAATTGTTGGCGGAATTGCGCGTAGCCGCCCGTTCTTATGTTCACTTCGTCCGAGATCGACCCGGCCATTAACACGAATGCCTTGAAACGATGGTCAACGCCGCTCAGAGTTGCTCCAATCGAGGCGTTGTAGCTGTGACCAATAAAAGCGAGGCGTTTCGGATCAACATCTTTGCGAGCCAGTAACAAATCAGCGCCGCGTCGCATATCAACCACTTGCTGCACCTTCTCCTCGTTCCGTTTTTCGCTCAAAGGGTCATTGTCGCTGACATACCCTGGTCGTGCGATAGGCCCGTCAGTCAGTAGCGACACCACTCCTGCGGGCGCCAGTGCCACCGCTTCCTCGAGAAACTGTTTGCGATTGCGCATGTCGGAATTGGTCCAGTACCAATGACCCCAGATGACCGCAGCGAACGGGCCTTTGCCTGTCGCCGGCACGACAAGGTACGCAGGCACGACGCCACCCTTCGGACTCGCGTAAGTAATATCGTAAACAGTCGCGTCGCCACGCTTCTGCGAACCGAGGATTTTTAAGTCGAGCGGCGTCTTCGCATCGTAATCAAAGTGCCGCACCAACTCCGGATCTTGTGCGAAAAGAGCAGAACTGCACAAGACAAAGCAGGCTAGACTCAGCGACAACTTGACGAGCACAGACGAAAACTTCATAGTCGAAAACCTCCTACATGCTGGTTGACTGGGAGGATCATTTTACAGGATTGCAGGATTTGCAAGATTTTTGGGATTAGATGCGGAAGGAGGTGAAGCGATGCGTCTGACGGAGATGGTTTCGTGTTCTGGTTGAGCGGCGAAGCTTAGCCCGAGCTTACTCGCTCAGGTTTTGAGCGGGCTACCGAAACAACCTGCCGACCCAAACCTGATTGTCGGTTTTGATACAGCCGACGACGCGGGAGTATACCGTCTTCGTGACGACCT
>DASUYO010000062.1:0-8308 GCA_036377375.1 Pyrinomonadaceae bacterium | reverse complement strand
TCAATTGGTTCGCCGTGGCTCGGCCACTGGACGGCCACCAGCATGTAATGCGTCCAGACGGTTCCCTTGAGTCCCAGCAGCGACCAATAATACCGACTCATCGCCAGGGTCTCGAGATGGATCGGATGCCGGCGCACCACCTGCATCGGCTCGGGGTTGATCTTGGGGGGATGATCCAGGCTGACCGGAAAGGTGGCGGGCGAGCCGAACTTCGGCCAAAGGCCGAGCTTGGGCTTCGACGCGTCGAAATAGGAATAGGGAGCGCCTGCGTCCCTGGCGTCCGGCTCGAATGCGCCGGCCTTGGGCACATTGTCGATGTGCTCGAAAGTAGCCCATATGCCTTGCGGCCGGCGTGGGGTTCTAATCACGATATGCAGGCCGACCAGCGCGACATCGCTTTTCGAACAGACGACGTGCTTCGCGGCGAGCGTCTTGGCGACGTCGACGACGTTGGCGTTCTCGACCACGTAATAGCGCGCCCGCACGGCCGGCGTGTCTGCCGCGGTGAGAATGCGCCATGCCGCCTTGACCGCGATCGACCCGGCGGGTACTTGCAGAGGATTGTCATAATCGGGCAGTTGGCTCAAGCCGCTAAGGGCCGAGTACTCCGGTTCGTTGAGGCGCGTTTCGTAGCGGGTATAGGTGCGATTCTGCGCCACCAGCGGATTGGCGGCGCCACCCGCCGACAAGGTGGATTGATTGAAATCTATGAAGGGCTCGAAGGTCGCGAGCGTTTTCTCGCGATTGTCGATATCCGCTCCGCACGGATTTGCTGCGTCGTAGGTCGCCCATGGCTTAGACGCGATCGGGCTGCCGTCCGGACCAGTCTGGAACAGTTCATAACGTGCTTTGAAGGTCTCCCACACACGGGGGCCGGGATCGCCAGGCCTCTTGTCGCGGTCGGGGACGCCGCGATGAGCAGCGTCGGTCAGC
Organism: Pyrinomonadaceae bacterium; assembly: GCA_036377375.1. Lineage (GTDB taxonomy): Bacteria > Acidobacteriota > Blastocatellia > Pyrinomonadales > Pyrinomonadaceae > PSRF01. Next base: position 7,375 of record DASUYO010000062.1, on the reverse strand, counting down.
GCAGGCCAATTAAGCGCGACGAAAGCACGCCAGGCGAAATTATCCAATTCCGGAAACTTGTTGATCTCGGGCGTTAGGTTGGGTATCTCCGCGATGCGGTCGGGCGAAACCAGGGCAGCATTGTAGCCAACCCGTGGCTCCTTCTGAACCTGAGCGGCGGCCGGAGAGACAGGAAGAAGCGCGACCGGCGCAATCACTGGGAGAAGCGCGAGCGCAGCCACAAGCATGAAGGCGATCAGGAGTCGGCGGACCGTAATGATTTTTTGATCAGACATTTCCGACATAGCGTAGCAGGCTGTCGGCGACGCCACTTCTCCCTGCTTGCTCAGTTTGGGCAGACGATCGCCACTAACTGATCGTTTTGCACGAACTCTATGGCGCTATGATCTTTTTTCTGGACGATGTCGAACGCTAATCGAGGGTCGGTGTAATTCAGGAATTCTGCTGAGATGTTTGAGTAAACTGCCTCATGAGTCATTCCGTTAAGGGATAGCGCGATATCGATTAGAGTTAGTGCCGGCACGTGATCGACTCGCCGACCGTCTGAGAGTCTGTCGTCTTCCGATGGATAATATCTAAAATGGTTCTCGGCGACGGTTGAGAGAGAGGACTTATCCCTACTTATCTTTACATCGGAAAAATCCACGAATTGCCTTGCCCGCCTGACGAAGTTTGCAAGCGATGGCGGGAGGACATTGAATGACGTTGTGGTTATGCGAGATTCGACGCCATATTTTGTGGTAAGAGTTGATCTGAGAGCCGTAATGGTGTCGCGGCGCCTGGTTATGACCTCAAGGCGCAACGAAACATCATACGCATGGACCACGTCGATGCTGTGTACCACACTCTCTACAGATTTAATTGCAAAGGCGAAATCCTCGGGCAATCGGTATTTGCCCCGGGCCGCTAACAGAGACAATCGATGGCTAAGCGCAAGTTCATTGAGAACCGGCGCTCGTGAACGAAATACGGCAGCCTGTGGGTCTCTGATGGGAGTCGGCACTTGGAACCGAATCTCGTCATCTGACTCGGAATATTTCAGCAGACCAGTGCTCCCATAGTGTGAGTTTAGGATCTCGACAATCATTTCTTTTCCGTACATTGAACAGAGCGCCAACGGCGCGAGATATAAAAGCCAGGGGCAAGCGCGAAGCGCGTCGCCCCTGGTTACAATGAGACCACGACTATTAGGCCTGAAGGGCCGAAATTATTCCGCCTTTTCAGGGCTAGAAATTGGAACTTTGATTACCTTCCAGGGGCGACGCCCTCCACTTCGTTTCGCGCTTGCCCCTGGCTTTTATGTTCCGCGCCTTTGGCGCTGGAATCGATGAGTTGCAGGACTTGTTGTCTTAACTCATCGTCCACCGACCTGGCGATCAGCCCTTTAAATAGATGACGGCTTTCGTCCAGCTTAAAGTGTGCAATCGCGATTACCGAGACTATATTGCTGTACCTGATCCAATAATTGATCAGCGCCACAATAGCGCTCGCAGCCTGACCCGGCGGCATTGTGAGACACAGGGTCGGCCCGCGAATTCCTTGCTCGAGGGCCGGTAATCCAACCACTATACTCGGCGTCGCTCCGGCAAATCGTAGCGGTGAAATAGTCCCTTGCGTCGCCGTGCGCGAGAGATCTCGTATCGTACTCAAACTACATTCATCGCTTACCACGATCATCCCTGTCTGATGTGGCACGATTCCGCCTTCATCTTCGATCAGCAATTGCGTGAAATTCGCAGCTGCCCAGGCGACCGGCGGCGCATAAAAAGACGGCCTGTTTCGCACTTTTATATCACTGTATACGGCTGTCTTCACTACCATGAGGCTCGCCCAATTAAAGCGGTGTTGAATCCTCCGAAACCAAGCGTGACGCTGACACCATAAGGACTGCTGAGCGGGCGCCCTTCAGGACCTGGCAATCTCGCAGAGATGCTGCCGATAGGATCGGTTAACCCGACCGTGGCTGGCGCGAGCTGCCTGTTCAACATTTGGAGGAGAAGAATAAACTCAACCAAGCCACAGACACCGAGAGAGTGGCCCAGCGCACCCTTGGTTCCGACCATAGTGAGCATTTCATTGTCAGCAAAAACTTCTTCGACGACCTTCGCTTCGAGATCATCGTTAAGTTGCGTCGCTGTGCCGTGCGCAAGATAGAGCGCCAGATCGCTATAGGTCAGCTCGGCGGCAAGAAGAGCCCGGTCCAGCGCAAGGCGAACCGACAGGCCTGTCGGATCGGGAGCAGTCAATCCAAAGGCATCATTCGAAGCCCCTATTCCAACCAGCTCGCCGCTGTGCTCAGGGCAATCCTCACTTCGCACGAGCACTAATGCCGCTGCTGCTTCGCCGAGCAATATCCCGCTTCGATTAATGTCAAAAGGCTTGTGATCGCTTACCGCCATTGTTCCCAGCGTTGAATGCGCGATTCGCTTCGCGGCGGTTACGATATCCACGGCAACAACAATTGCTGTGTCTATTGTTCCGCAATCAAGCATAGCGGCGGCGACGCCGAGCGCGTCGGATCCCGAAGAACACCCGGATCCAACCACGATTGGATCAAGATCACAGCCCATGCTTCGAACACAATCTTTGGCCCACGTTGACATCGTATCGCTGTCAGCATCATCGAGCAGATGGCCATAGCTCGTGGCAAACACAAAGGCGCAACGGTTTCGTTCTTTCTGTAAGTCTGTTGAGAGTGTATCCAATACTTTGCGGGTAACATATGTCGCAAGATATCGCTGCCATTGGCTATCGCGTGCCGCATGACGCGGTCGTTCCGGCACGACTGCGGCTAGAGCATTTCGTAGTTTCCAGGGTGATGTCTGGGGAGAGAAGGCTGAGCGCTGCTCGAACAGCGCATTAATAGTTGCGTCGTCTTCGCCTAACGGAGTGATCATTGACCAAGCGGCAACAGCTAATGGTTTCATGTCGCTCTCTCACTTTTAGCCTGCGAAGCAGGCGTTAGCATAAAGCCTGGGGCGCAAGCCCCAGGACCAGTTACAAATACGAACCGGAGCCCGTGAAACGGGCGACAGCGTGAGATTCATAGGCTGTCGCCCGTTCCACGGGCTCGCTTTTTAATTGATAGAAACCTGGGGCTCGCGCCCCAGGCTTTATGCTTACACCTGCTTCGCAGGCTAAAGCGACCCGGCGCTGGCCACCGTTAGTGACTTTCAACCAGCGCTGAGGAATCCACTAAGTTGCAAAACTCTTCTACATACAGTGCTACACGATCCGGCTGAGCAAGGAAAGAATAATGCTGTCCATCTAACCATTCGATTGCCAGGAACTTCGACGTGTAGTCCTTCCAATCTGCCAGTGCGGCGGCGTTCGTCATTTTGTCGTCTCTACTTGCCAAAGCAAGTATTGGCACACTGATCCTCGCCTCACCAGGATCGTAATCACGAATCATCGCCTGATCATTGCGAAGCACAGTAAGGAAATGTTGGGCCATCGCGAAACTTAAACCTCTTGGTATACCGCCGAGTTCCTGCAATTCCTTGAATAAGCTACGATCATCCATCTCCGGTACTCGGCGCAGCCAGTCGTTTATGTGTCCTGGTGCATTGCGTCCGGACGCCACCATAAAGATTGGAAGCGGCTTTCCGCTCGCCTCGATCAATTTGATCGCTTCAAAGGCCAGGAGTGCTCCCATGCAATGGCCATGTAAAACGTATGTCTCGCTCTCCGTGTCTATTTCCTGGAGCGCAAGAGCTGCACATTCCTGGATAGATTTCGCATATTCCTCGTGAGATCTCTTGCCGCGCCCTGGTATTTCCACGGGAACAACACGCCCGACATCGCGCGGAAAGGCATTAACGTAGGAACGATAGCTCGCTGCGCTACCGCCCCCATATGGAAGTAGAAATATGCTTTTCATTTGTGAAACACGACGTTTGTCTCTTGAATAACTCTGTCCGGGACTTCGTGTAATCGAAGATGCGACTTCATGAATTTTTTGATTTCTTCCAGATCAAGTTTCTTGTCATCTCTTGCCCACAAACGCGTTACCAGTGCATTCATATCGCCCGCTTTTGTGCGCGCAAACTCGACATCCGGGTGCAACTCGGCGACCAGGTCTATGCTCCGAGTATTCAGCTTCTCGCCCTTTACGATCAATATGTCGGCTTTCCGCGCAACATAGCGAAGATAGCCGGCGGCATCCTTTGTAAAGAGATCTCCCGTTTCCAAAAATCCATCAGATGTGAACGGTTGGCGTTGGATATTTTCTCCAACCTTCCGGCGACAGACGGATGGTGTCTTAACCAATAGCTGGCCGACGCCGTCGGCATCCGGATTTTCGATTCTTGTTGAGACACCGCTGAAAGCTATACCGACAGAGTCGTAAGCCTCGACGGGCGCAGTGTGCGCCGGCAGAACCGAAATTCGCGGTCCAGCCTCTGTCTGACCGTAAGTAATGTAGAGCTCGTTGACGAATGACTTGCTCAACAAACTCATCACCTCTTCAGGAGAGACTCGATCGCCACCAATGCTCATTGATCGCAAGGCAGGCAAAAGAGTGCGTCTTCTCAGGAGGTCGCGAGCAATCGTAGGTGTGATTCCGCATATCGATATACCCTCTTTGCGAATTAGATCAGCAAAGCGATTTGCGTTGAACGGTGGTCCATCGATCTTGAGTTCGCAGCCGCTAATGATCGATCCAATGCTTTGGGTGACAAGTCCGTATGAGTGATACATCGGCACTACACAGAGTTGCTTATCGGTCGCGGTTATGTTGAGAGCCTTATTTGTCATGCTCGCGTTGCACGCGAGCGATTCAACAGTATGAACGCACGCCGTTTGCGATCCGGACGTGCCGGTCGTCAGGATCAGAACGTCGAACGGTTCGTATGGCGGCGGAATGCGATCGAAGACAACGGCATCAAACGTACCAATCCTGGCAGAGTGTTTCGCCTGGTAGCGGATGGGATCGAAGTGAGGTCCTACGATTGCTGCAATCTTTAACGATTTTCGGAGCGCGCTTACGAGCGACGTCTTCGTCGATGGCGCGATCGCACAAGGAACGTAACCATTCGCGATACCAGCGATCCAATGAAAGAGAAATTCGACACTGTTGGGCGCGAAAATGAGTACCGCGGACCCTGGCTGCAACGCCAATCGAGCATACCCTTCGACTAACTGATCGTATTTTGGCGAGGCATCGCCGAAATCAGAAATGCGCCGCGCGAGATCATCGACGCTGTCAATAATCATCCTCGCGGCTGCGCTCATCTCGTTATTTCCATTTATAGATCGCGCCAGCGCCAAAGGCGCGCAATACGAGAGCCAGGGGCAAGCACCGAACGAAGTGAGGCGCGTCGCCCCTGGTAAGATCGCCATGACCGTTGAAGCTCTGAAAGAGCGGAATAATTGACATTGGTATTTCGCACTTTCAGTGCTCTCTTCAAGAATTATTATCGATACCAGGGGCGACGCGTTCCGCTGCGCTTCACGCTTGCCCCTGGCTTTCCTATTGCGCGCCTTTGGCGCTGACTATCTCTGATAAGTTGGCACTGCAATGTCGATTGATGAGGCTGGTGAGAGACGATATTGTTGAGAAGTTCTCCGGCGTAAAGTCATCGTCGGAAATAACGATGCTGAATCGCTTCTCAACTTGCTCCCTCAACTCAACAAAACCGAGCGAATCAACACCGAGGTCTTGCCGAAGAGAATAGGTTGGAAGAATCATATTCTTCTCGAATTCTACGAAGAGATCTTCGATCAGAATGTCTCTAAGACAATCTTCGATACTGCTCATCACCGCTTCTCCATTTATTAGCTGTCATAGGGCGATTTGGTACCCACAGCGACCAGCGCGTCACGCGGAATTTGTGCTACATATCGGTCGTCTTCCTGCCAAATCGATATGGGTCCGAGCGTGTCGGTTATGTATCGCTCGAGGCAAGGCACGATATCGCATGCCGAGTCCCCGACCTTGATCAGGTCATACATGTCGTACATGTGCATGATTGCATTGTGCCTGGCTTCTTCTGGTGAGCTTCCGTGTAGTGTGAACGGATCGTGGATCTCAAATACCCTGACGTCGCGAAAACCTGCGCCTGTGAAGAGATGGAACATTTCGAGGCGCGAGAAATGCGCATGCGGATGTCCAGTCCGCGAGTAAGGATGGACAATGTTGTCAAACCACTTAGCGCATCTCCCGCCGATCTCAAAATCATGCAACACAAGGCGACCGCCAGCTCGCAGCGTGCGGTGCGCTTCGCGAACTGCCAGTCGCCTTGCGTTGCTATCGAGATGATGGCTGCCGTAAGCAATAAGAACGCCGTCTAATACGTTGTCACGGAACAAACTTCTTGTTGCCGCTTGACGTACGCACGGTAACGCCTGGGCGTGACACGCGTCGATCATGAATTTCGAGATGTCAGCTGTATAAATCGTCGGAGTGTGATTCCCCAGCGTTTTACAAAACCGTGCAAAGGTTCCATCGCCTCCGAGTACATCCAGAATCCTGAAACGCTCACCAGGAACTTCGAAGGAAGGCGAGAAGCACTTCAGAAGTGTGGTCATGCCCACTTTTCGATTGTTCGCACTCTTCTGTGCAAAATTGTAGGCCAAGCCCCGGCCACCCAATTTCTCATCCTCGAACTCCCACGAGATCATGTTCATTTGGGGAATATGCCGCTCGGCGTCGCAACATCTCTCGGGACTAAGAAGATCATTTAACTCGGGATGACCATGAAGCAGGTAATCCAGATATTCATCAAAGCTATATCCATTCAGGTATAGCTCGGTTCGCATCTCGGTTTTTGCCGTAAACATATTTGTCCGAGTGAGGGTATCGCGAGATCGGCGGGCAATTCTTCTCCCAGATTGCTGCTTCAAGCCACAGATTTACACGGATGAACACAGATAAGAATAATCCGTGTTCATCCGTGTAATCTGTGGCTAGATCTCTTTAATGATCAGATAGCGATCGATCTCAGGCTTGCTGATAACTTGCTTCTTGCCGCTGGGCCAGCGCACTTCAACGGAGATTACGTTGGGCGTCTTGCCAAGACCGACCAGCACACGCGGATCGTTTGCCGACAAATAGCTGCTGGCGGTCGAAACTTCGAATGTCTGTTTTCGCCCGTCAGCCTCGGTGATGATGATGCGCGCCCCGAGTCCCTGACGATTTGATTTCGTGCCGATTAGGCTGATGCCGAGCCAGTGATTCTTCGTCCCGTCGTTGCGCAGGATCACGGGCGGTCCATTCAACTCGATGAAGACAATATCGGTATCCCCGTCGTTATCAAGGTCGCCGAAAGCCGCGCCGCGGCCGCTGAGCGGTACGCTAAAGATCGGACCAGCGGCGGTTGAGATGTTGACGAAACGTCCGCCGGTATTACGCATAAGCAGGGGCGGCTGGCGGTAT
>DASUYO010000061.1:0-5680 GCA_036377375.1 Pyrinomonadaceae bacterium | reverse complement strand
CGGTGATGGCTGGCAGGATCTGTACGTAACCAACTACGGCACGAACGTCCTTTTTCACAACAACGGCAACGGCACGTTTACGAACGTGACCGACAAGGCTGGAGTGGCCGCGCCAAACTGGTCCACCTGTGCGACATGGTTCGACTATGACAACGACAGCAAACTCGATCTCTTCGTCTCGAGTTTTGTGCAGTACAGCGGCACCGGTACGATCTTCTGTGGCGACAATCGCATCGGCCGTCGCTACTATTGCGTCCCTCGCGTGTTCAAGCCTCGACCGAGTTTTCTATTTCACAACGAGGGTGGCGGCAAGTTTCTCGATGTGAGTAAAGATTCAGGCATCGCTGCTGCGCTTGGTAAATCGTTTGGAGCAGTTGCCACTGACGTAAACAACGACGGATTGATGGACCTCTTCGTCGCGAATGATACGTTGCCGAACTTTCTTTTCATAAACAAAGGGAAGGGAAAGTTTGAAGAAACCGGTCTGCTGTCAGGAGTCGCGTACAGCGATTCAGGTGCTCCCCGCTCGGGAATGGGAGTCGACGCCGCCGATTATGATGGCGACGGATGGCAGGATCTCTTCGTTGCCAACATCGACCAGGAGCTGTTCAGCCTTTATCAGAATCAGAAAGATCTGACGTTTATGGATCGTCCGGGGGAAATTGGATCAGCAACGCGACTGCTCAGCGGCTGGGGCTTGCGCTTTTTCGATTATGACAACGACGGTGATCCTGATCTGATTTTGGCAAACGGCCATCCCGATGACATGGTGGAGATTCAGTCGCTCAAGGTTAAATACAAAGAGCCGCTGCTGATGTTTGAGAATGTCAATGGGATTTTTAAGAACGTCAGCGCGGTTTCGGGTCCGGTCTTCAGCAAAGACTTTCCCGCGCGTGGATTATCAGTGGGCGATTACGACAACGACGGAGATCTCGATGTTTTGATCATCAACAACGGTGATGCTCCTATCTTGCTGCGGAACGAAGGTGGAAACCGCAATAACTGGGTGGGTCTGAACCTTGTTGCTACACGCAGTAATCCGGGAGCGGTTGGCGCAATCATCACCTGGGAAGCTGGGGGCAAGAAATACAGTCGCCTCAAGACCGCCGGCGGCAGTTATCTTTCTTCACACGATCCACGCGAGATCCTCGGCGTGGGCCAGGCGACTAAAGTCGACAGCATCGAAATCAAATGGCCGAGTGGCCGTGTCGATAAATTGACCAACCCGCCCATGCGCAAGTACATAAAACTCGTCGAAGGCAATCCGTAATTAATCCGTGAAAATCTGTGGCAAAAAAATTTGTTGCCTGATTATGCTATGCGTTGGTGTTCTGACCCTGCAGGCATCTTCTCAAACCCAGTATCCTTTCCAGAATCCCGATCTCCCGATCGAACAGCGAATTGACAACATCCTCTCCTTAATGACAATCGACGAGAAGATTGAGTGTCTCGACACCAATCCGAGCGTTCCTCGTCTTGGTATTAAAGCTAGTGGCCATGTGGAAGGTATTCACGGACTCACTCAGGGTGGACCAGGCAAGTGGGGACGACCGTTGACGATTCCGACCACAACGTTTCCGCAGGGAATCGGACTCGGAGAAACCTGGGATGCGGGGCTGTTGAGACTGGTTGGACAAGTCGAAGGCTACGAAGCGCGTTACGTGTTTCAGAGTCCTAAATACCATCAGGGTGGAATCGTGATCCGATCTCCCAACGCAGATCTGGGTCGCGATCCGCGCTGGGGCAGGACCGAGGAGTGTTACGGCGAGGACGCATACTTCAACAGCACGATGGTGGTTGCATTCATTAAAGGCTTGCAAGGCGATCACCCGAAGTACTGGCAGGCCGCGGCTTTGATGAAGCATTTTCTCGCCAACAGCAACGAGAACGATCGCGACAAATCGAGTTCGGATTTTGATGAGCGTCTGTTTCACGAATACTACTCGCTGCCTTTTCGTCGGGGTGTAACAGAAGGCGGTTCACGCGCATTCATGGCGTCCTATAACGCCATGAACAAAGTGCCGATGACTGTTAATCCCGTGCTGCAAAAAGAAACGCGCCAACAATGGGGTCAGGATGGAATTATTTGCACAGATGCGGGCGCGATGCGCAACCTGGTTACTGCGCATAAGTACTCTCCTGATTTCGAGACTGCCGCAGCCGAATCTATTAAAGCTGGTATCGGCCAGTTTCTCGATAATTATCGCGATGCAGTCAGAGGTGCCTTAAAGAGGGAATTGCTAACCGAAGCAGACATCGACCGCGCGTTGCGAGGCAACTTCAGAGTCATGATCCGGCTTGGCCTGCTCGATCCTCCGTCACAAGTGCCTTATGCGTCGATCGGCGAAGAGTCAACTGATCCATGGCTTACCGTGAAGCACAAAGCCACCGCGTTACTCGCCACGCAGGAATCGATTGTCTTGCTAAAAAACTCGAACGATCTCCTGCCGCTCGATCGGAAATCGCTGAAGTCCATTGCAGTGATTGGACCACGCGCAAATGAAGTCTTGCTCGACTGGTATAGTGGCACACCGCCATATGCCATCTCGCCGCTCGCGGGAATCAAAAACGCTGTTGGCGAATCAGTGAAGGTGAGTTATGCGGCGAGCAACGACGGCGACGCCGCTGCAAAGATCGCACGAGAGTCTGACGTGGCGATCGTCTGTGTCGGCAATCATCCAAACGGTGGGTTCGACACTGTGTGGGCGAAGGTCTCTATGCCGAGTGAAGGGCGCGAGGCAGTAGATCGGCAGTCGATCACACTCGAGCAGGAAGAGCTAATCAAGACGGTTTTCGCAGCGAATCCGAAGACGATTGTCGTGCTCAAATCAAGCTTTCCTTATGCTATCAACTGGACGCAGGAGAATGTGCCGGCGATTCTGCACATGGCGCTGAACAGCCAGGAAGAAGGGCATGCGCTCGCGAGCGTGCTCTTTGGCGATTACAATCCGGCTGGTCGCCTGGTCCAGACGTGGCCCAAGTCTCTCGATCAACTGCCGCCCATGATGGACTATGACATCCGGCACGGCAGGACTTACATGTACTTTCGCGACACGCCCCTGTATCCATTCGGATATGGTCTGAGCTACACGACGTTTGAGTATCGAAATCTCAAGACCCATAGCAGCGGTTTCTCGTCATCAGGACTAATCGGCGTCAATGTCATGGTGAAAAACACAGGTGCGCGCGCCGGCGATGAAGTGGTGCAGCTATACGTCAGGCATCTCGATTCCGCCGTTCCGCGTCCGCTCAAGGAGTTGGCTGATTTCAAGCGTGTTCGTCTCGCTCCGCAAGAAAAGAAAAATATACAGCTCTCGATACCTATGTTTCGTCTGTCTTACTGGGATACGAAGACACATCGCTGGATCCTCGAGAAGGACCATATTGAAATCACTGTAGGCGGCTCCTCGACTGATGCGCGACTAAGAAAAACTATTCGAGTCCCGTAAGGCGTCTTTTATCGAAGATTTGAGCATAGTTCAGAGTTCAGCCTTTAGGCTGCTGCTTGTTGGCGGACGTGCAAGCTAAAGCTTGAACTCTGAACTATTTCCGGTCCATCGAAGATCCGTGCATTAACGGATTCCGGCTAACATTTCCACGAGCGCTTTCGGTGCAGACCACTGAGGATTGTGATTGGCCGTCAACTGCAATACGGGCCATCCTCTTTCTTTTGCGCGTTGCGACTGCCGAAAGAAGTCGTCGTCCTTGGCTTCCTTTCCTTTCTCAACGGTCAGGATGTAAGTCGCCGGAAGTTTCCGTGCGGCATCGTTCTTCAACACGATTGGATCCGTAAAAGTTTTCAAAGCTTGGGGCACGTCATGTGGTGGTGGTTGATCTGGTTTTACCCAACTCGGCACGACGTAGTCGCCCTTCGTCATTTTCTTAACGAAGTCATCTGCGCCTGGCAGCAGACTCATAACGCTGTCGCCGTCATTCGGAACCATCGCATCCAGATAAACTAATCTCTTAATGCGATCGGGAACTCGGTCTGCGACACCGCTGATCACCATGCCACCATAGCTGTGACCAACGAGGATGATGTCGTGCAAGTCTTCATACAGGATCATGTTGACCACGTCGTCGATGTGTGTGTTCAACCCGATGTCCGGTCGCGCAAGGTGCACGCGATCGCCTTGTCCGGTAAGTTGCGGACGGTAAACCTCAAAGCCTTTTTCACGAAGCAACGCCTCTACTTTCTTGAATGCCCAAGCGCCACCCCACGCACCGTGAACGATAACAATCGTCTGTTTGGCCGGCGTATCAACCTTGGAAGTCTGTGCACTGTTTTCATGGCCGTTGACGCTGCCGAGAATCAGCAAAACAAAGATCAGGAACAAGTTTATCTTCTTCATATTATTTCCTGTTTTCCGGGTTTAAGAGTGGCGCATATTAGCACAAAAAATTCTTGAACATCCCGCCGAATTGTAAGACAATCATGCACCACTTATGCCCGGTCATACAACAAAGATTCTCAGGTTAATACTGCCGGTTTTGATTTTTGCGGGCAGCGCACGTGGCGAAGTACGGCTGCCGGCAATCATCGGCGACAACATGGTTCTTCAGCAGGGGACGAAAGTCCGCATCTGGGGAAACGCCAATGCCGGCGAGCATATAACCGTAACCTTCGACAAAAAATCCGCGAATGCTGTCGCTGATTCACAGGGACGCTGGCAGCTCTTTATTGGTCCTTTAAAAGCAGGTGGGCCATTCGAGCTCACGGTTAAAGGCGACAACGTTCTGACCATCAAGAACGTTCTCGTTGGTGAGGTGTGGCTGTGCTCGGGCCAGTCGAACATGGAATGGCCGCTCATCAACACGATCGGCGGCGCTGATACGGTCGCACAGGCGAACTATCCCGAAATCAGACTCTTCACAGTAGAAAAGAACACTGCTACTTCGCCGCTTACTGATGTGCAAGGACATTGGGTCGTCACGACGCCCGACGAAGCCGCGCATTTTTCAGCCGTCGGCTACTTTTTTGGCCGTGACCTCTACCAGCATTTGAAAGTACCGGTCGGCCTGATTCACAGCTCGTGGGGCGGCACGCCTGCGGAAGCATGGACCAGCCACGAAGCACTCCTTTCCTCACCCGAGCTGAAACCAATCCTCGACAAGTACGAAAGCAGCCTGAACACTCTGCCGCAAACGAAAGAAGCATACGCGCGAGCGTTGGCCCAATGGGAAGAGAAGAACCTTTATCCCGACGTCGAGAATAAAGGCGAGGCTCTAGGCTACGCGGATCCGGCAACTCCCACCACCGACTGGTCCAAAATGGATCTGCCAAAACAATTTGAGGCGGCGGGACTGTTGATTGACGGAGCTGTCTGGTTTCGCAAGACAGTCGACTTGCCTGAGACGTGGTCGGGTAAGGATCTAGTGTTGAAGCTCACACCGATTGACGATTACGACACTACTTATTTCAATGGGAAAAAAGTTGGGTCCACCGGAAGAGAAACACCGAACAGTTACATGGTGCCGCGTAAATACGTCGTGCCCGGTGCACTTGTCCACGCCGGAAGAAACGTGATTGCCGTGCGCGTTTTCGATAGTGGTGGCGAAGGTGGCTTCAGTCGCGGAGGCGCGATGTCGATTGGACCAGCCGGCGCGGACGAGTCTCGATCAATTTCTCTTCGCGGAAGCTGGGATTACAAAGTGGAGCTGGCGCTTGAGCCGAAACACC
>DASUYO010000060.1:0-7741 GCA_036377375.1 Pyrinomonadaceae bacterium | reverse complement strand
ACACGCGATGGCCGCGCTCGCCTGCAAGGAGGATGAATGGAACGTGCGCGAGCGGCAGTTCAAACTGCCTGCGGGACGGCCCCGTGTGCTCGCGCCGGACGGCAACGAGCGCTTGCTTGACGATGGATTAACTGAGGCGCTTCCGGTGTGGTCTCCTGATAGTTCGAAGATCGCGACGGCGTTCGATACGGATGTGGCGATTTACGATGCGGGAGGGAAGACGCCGACGCAGGGTCGTTTGCCGCTCGGCGAGCAACTGATTGCGGCTTCAGTCGCTTACGAGCAAAAGACCGTAACGAAGAAAGCGAACGCTAATGCAAACGCAAACTCAGGTACTCACACCGTGAGCTCGACTCCTACAGTGCCTCCTTCGTTTAATCCCATTGTGAGGCTCGACTGGCGCTCGCCCGAAACACTCTACTTGCAAACAGCGTTCGTACGACTGATGCCAAGTGAAACGATCAATACATTTCAACGCTGGCACCAGCTCAGCATCAGCGCTCAGGCAGCGATTCTGAAGTAAGCCACAAAAAGGCACAAAAAGCACAAATGTTCTGAAGATGTCGTGTGCTTTTCGTGCCTTTTTGTGACTACAAGTAAAGGCATAAAGTTTGACTGTTTACTCCACGATTAAATCTGTCTGCAAGGGGGAATTTCATGCCAACAAACGCAAATTATTTAGCTGAGCGGGCGCGACCCGGCCTGCCGTCTACGAGCGCAAAACGGCTGGCAAAGGGTTTAGGTTGGTTCAGCGTCGGACTCGGTCTCGCAGAACTTCTCGCGCCACGCGCCATCGCAAGTATTTCTGGTGTTTCAAACAAACACACCGGTTTGATACGACTGTACGGTCTGCGCGAGCTCGCAGCAGGCGTCACAATTTTTGCCCGGGAAAAACCGACTGAAGGCGTGTGGTCGCGCGTAGCCGGGGACGCGCTCGATCTAGTCAGCCTGGGTAACGCCGCGATGTCGCCTGAAGCGAAGCGCGGACGAGTTGCATTCGCTACAGCAAACGTGCTCGCCGTGACCGCACTCGACGTGCTCTGCGCGATGCAGTTGAGCGGCAACGGCAACCACGGTATTCATGCCAAAGGATCGTGCGTTGTGAATCGTACGCCTGAAGAGGTGTATAGCTTCTGGCGCAATTTCGAAAACTTGCCACGCTTCATGCGCCATTTGCATTCGGTCGTGGATTTGGGCGACGGTCGTTCGCATTGGAAAGTCAAAGGTCCGGCGGGCATGGAAGTGGAATGGGATGCGACGCTCGTCGCCGACGTTCCTAATGAAGTCATAACCTGGCGTTCGCTGGAAAATTCCGACGTCGATCATGCGGGCGCTGTGCGTTTCGAGCGAGCTCCCGGCGGAAGAGGCACGATCGTCAAAGTCAATATTGAGTACAACCCGATTGGAGGCGTGCTCGGCGCTACTGTCGCTAAACTGTTTGGCGAAGAACCGTCACAACAGTTGGACGATGACCTGCGACGTTTCAAACAGGTTTTGGAAATAGGTGAAGTTGTTGTCTCCGACGCGACACTGCTAGGCACGGGCTACATGGAACAGAGACCTGCGAGACCGGCCGAGGCAAGTGAACTCGAAGATGCCGAGAAATTGCCGAGTGAAACGGGCACGAACTATCAATCTCAGGGACAAGCAGCAGGGAGGATAATGCAGTAATGAGAGCGAACTGTTGGTACGGCAAAACAAACTTAAGCGTCGAAGAGGTACCGGATCCACAGATCCTGAATCAGCGCGACGCAATCGTCAAAATTTCTTCGACGGCAATCTGCGGCTCCGACCTGCACATGTACAACGGATTCATTCCCACGATGCAGCGCGGCGACATTCTTGGTCATGAATTCATGGGCGAGGTGGTTGAAGTTGGCCGCGAAGTGCATAACCTTAACGTCGGCGATCGTGTCGTTGTACCTTTCCCAATCGCATGTGGCAACTGTTTCTTCTGCAATCAGCAGATGTTTTCACTTTGCGAGAACTCGAACCCGAATGCATGGATGGGTGAGAAGATGTTTGGCCACGCGGCGTCCGGAATCTTTGGCTACTCGCACCTGACTGGTGGCTACGCAGGCGGGCAGGCCGAATACGCGCGCGTGCCTTTCGCGGACGTAGGTCCGATCAAAGTTCCCGATCACTTGAGCGACGAGCAGGTGCTCTTTCTTTCGGACATCTTTCCGACCGGATACATGGGCGCTGAGATGTGCGACATCAAACCCGGCGACACGATTGCGATCTGGGGATGCGGGCCTGTTGGTCAGTTCTCGATTCGCAGTGCTTTCCTGCTGGGCGCGGAGAGAGTGATTGCGATCGACCAGGTGCCTGAGCGTTTGGAGATGGCCGAGCAAGGTGGTGCGGAAACGATCAACTACGAAAAGCAGAACGTTTACGAGGCGTTAATGGAGATGACCGGCGGGCGCGGACCCGACGCCTGCATCGATGATGTGGGAATGGAAGCGCACGCTCCGGGACTCATCTTCGCTTACGATCGCGTCAAGCAGGCGATGATGCTCGAAACGGATCGACCGCACGCACTGCGCGAAGCGATCATGTGTTGCCGCAATGGCGGAGTAATCTCCGTGATTGGTGTTTACGGTGGATTCATCGACAAGTTTCCGATCGGATCAGTGATGAATCGCTCACTCACGATCAAGACGGGTCAGGCACATGTGCATCGATACATGCGACCGTTGTTACAGATGATCGAGAACGGCGACATCGATCCGAGCTTTGTCGTAACTCACCAGTTGAGTCTCGACGAAGCTCCACACGCATACGAGATCTTCAAGAACAAGAAAGACAACTGTATCAAGGTTGTGCTGAAGCCGGATTGGAATGGAAATGGAAATGGTGCTGCTGCGAAGGATGATTCGTACACCGTAATCCATTAGAGAAGAAGTTAGCCACGGATTTATCCGTTAAATCCGTGGCTAAATTCATTTTAAACTTGTGCGCTGTCCAGCACACATTCCGACAACCACGCGCGTACGTTTTGAAGATGTTTCTCTTCGTCCTCGAGTGCGCTTTCAAACTCCGTCTTTAAATCATCGTGCCCGAGATTGTCTGCAAGCTTGATAAGCAGCTGCCAACCGTCGTTATCAGTCAACTCCGCCGTCAGCATTGCCTGTAAGCACTGCGCCATCGAAGTTCTCGGATCAGTTAACACCTGCATAAGCCCGATCGATGCTACGCCGGCGACGTCCGCACACGGACTTTCCACCGTTGGGTCACCACCGAGCTCAGTGATTGTTTGGTTAAGGAGCAGGAAGTGTTCCAACTCCTCGCTACCGATGTGTTGGATCTGTTCGAGTGTCGGACCCGGCATCGGCTCGCCCAGGATCTCACATTTGTTGTACAGCGCTTCGTACAGGCGTGTTCCCGAACGCTCGAACGCGAGACGCTCACTCAACTTGTCCAGCAGGACGGCCATGCCGGCCTCTTCTTCATCGGCTTCGGCTTCTTCCGAAACGGGTATCATCGGCATCGACCCGATCGGAAATCCTTCCGCTATGTACTCGCCGCGATACTCAGCTATCTCTTCGACGCCACCGTCCGAGCTCGGAGTCGCGTTGCTTGCTCCTTCAATCAGTTCCTCGGCAAGTTCGGGCGCCGTTTGAATGCCCGTGCGATTACCGGTCATTGCTTGTTGTGCTCCTGTGCTTTTCATGCTGATGCTCCCTTTGCAAATATACTTTTCTTCTCAGCTAGTTCGGTTCCCGGCGTCCACGTGTAACCAGCCGCAACCGTCTCTGACGGCGAGCCTTCGGAATTCATCTGCTCGCGATACGCAATCGACAGCGGCGAACGATCGGTTTCCTCATCCTTGCGGATGAATTGCGTTCCTGACGCCCGCAGGTCGACTTCGTTGTTCAACGTTTCGCGTACAAACTGTCGATGGCTCTGGTAATCGATTGGCTCGGGTAAGGTTTGTGGCAGTAACTCGGCAGGATCGCGATTTTCTGTCTCTTTGAACAACTCCATTACCATGTGGAGGTGTCCGAGCTCGTAGTCGCACATGCGAGTCCAAATGTCTTTTATGCGCGGATTTGTCTCATACTCCATGCAACTGTAATAGTTGTAAACCTCCATCGCCTCGTGCAGCAGCCACTTCTCCAACGCTGACTCATTCGGATCGATCATCGACCCATATTGAGTGACATGCTGCTCCTCGATCGACGCGATCTCTGCATAGAGCTGGCGCGCGATGGGGTCGGCGAACATCGGACCGATGGTCATGTAGTAGTCGTGAGTCTGGTTTTCGCCGGCTGTGATCGTGAGCGCGTGAAGCTTCGTCAACGGATCCGCGGTTTCGCTGGTGTAATGATCGCGCAAGTCGTCTTCAGGCGCACGATGTTCGACCTCGGTCGGGCGGCCGGGCATGATGTCGGTGTAGTTCTGAATGATCGTGTTTGCATCGCCGCCCATCATGCGATCCATCAATGCCGAGAACCTGTAGAGATGGTCGAAATCTTCGAGGAGTCCGAAACGATACACCTGAGCGAGGTACTCGTCGGGTTCTCGCAGCGCCACGCTTGCAGTGACTTCAATTGCTACTTGTTCGAAGCCAATGGTTGTTTCGAGTGGCGATAGATCCGCGGGCAACAACCAGTTGACCATCGTTTGCTGATGTTGCTCTACGCGCCTGATCTTCGCGAGTGGCAGGCGCAGTTCGCCATTGTTCATGCGTGCGATCGCGTGCGACATGCGGATCGCGTCGGATTCGAGGCCGTTCATCAGGATGATGCGGACGCGCGTGAACGCATCGTCATCGAGTTTGCTTGTTGGTGCCTGCACCAGTTCGCGCCAGGTAAAGAGTTGTTTGTCGAGCGGTGTTCCCTTTTCTTTAAAAATATCGAGAGTCATATGGCTCCTTTAACTAACACGCGTTCGTGCGAAGACACTTCAACGCCTTCAGAACGCGCGCGGTTTTTAGTTTTCGTGGGTGTGCGCGACCTTAGGTGATGTGCGATAGAAGTTCGGTACGGTGAGGGACACTAAAATAAATGTGTGAGGTCGCGAAAGTTTTTGTGACGATCAGTGCCCTGATCGCGGTAGCTACAAATTTGTAGGAAGCAGTGAGATGGCAGACAAACATGTATTTGAGTCAGGAGCGAAAGCGATCGCACCTGATCCCGTATTTCTTTACCTTGTAACCGACGATTCGTTCAGTGCTGTCGAGAAGTTTTGCTGCTTTCGCGCGATTTCCGCGTGCAGACTTCAGTGCGTCCTGGATTAGATCGCGCTCATAGGCTTCCATGGCTGACGCGAGTGTCAGGCGCGTGACAGTGTCAGACCCTTCCGCAGTTTGCAGTGTCGGCGGCAGGTGATGTCCGTGAATCACGCTCGAGTCGCAAACCAGGACGGCGCGCTCGATTACGTTTTCAAGCTCGCGTACGTTGCCCGGCCAGTGATAACTCGTAAGCATGTCAATTGCCGGAGTGGAAATGCGCTTGATCCGTTTGCTGTGCTCGCGCTCAAACTTCTCGACAAAGTGTTCGGCGAGCAACAGGATGTCAGGTTTACGCTCGCGCAACGGCGGCATGAATATCGTGAACACGTTGAGCCGGTAATAAAGATCCTCGCGAAACTGAGCGCGCTTGATGGCTTCTTCGAGATCCTTATTCGTGGCCACGATTAGCCGTACGTTCACTTTGATCGTATCGACGCCACCGAGTCGTTCAAACTCACGTTCCTGGAGCACGCGCAACAGTTTCACTTGCGTAGTGAGATCGAGATCGCCGATCTCGTCGAGAAACAGCGTGCCGCCGTCTGCCAGCTCGAACCGGCCTTTCTTCCGCGACTGCGCTCCTGTGAATGCGCCTTTCTCGTACCCAAACAGCTCCGATTCGATCAGTGTGTTGGGCAGTGCAGCACAACTGATTTTGACAAACGGTTTGCTCGACCGCAGCGAATTGTAGTGGATGGCATGGGCAACCATCTCTTTGCCCGTGCCCGATTCTCCACGCAGCAACACGGTCGTGTTTGTCCGCGCGACCTGCGTCACCTGTTCGTAG
The DNA here is from genome assembly GCA_036377375.1 of Pyrinomonadaceae bacterium. Lineage (GTDB taxonomy): Bacteria > Acidobacteriota > Blastocatellia > Pyrinomonadales > Pyrinomonadaceae > PSRF01. The sequence continues at coordinate 1,721 of DASUYO010000060.1, read as the reverse complement.
ACAAGGCGCATCGGATTGGAATTGCCCACAATATGGCCGAAATCGTAACGTTCGCGCAGCTCCTGTTTGAGATGAATGTTTTCGTCGAGCAGGCGTTTCTTGTCTGCTTCGATTCCCTGTCGCACTTTGAGCGCCTGCGCCATCATCGCTGCAACTACGCTTAGAAATTTTGTAGTGCGGTCATAGTCGCGCTCTTCTTTGTAGATCAAGTCAGCGCCGATGACTCCGGCAGCTTTTCCACCGATCACAATCGGCACGCAGATGAAGCTGATCTCTTTACGAGTGGTGTGTGCGTCGTGAGCGCGAATGCGGTTTAGCAGCAGTGGCTCGCGGCTGGTTTGCGGTACGACGACGGGTTTGCCGCTCTGCACGACCCGCCCGATGATTCCTTCGCCAACGCGATAGGTAACGCGACGCGCAGAATCTTCAACAAGTCCGTAGCTCGCTTCGATACGAATCTTCTCAGTCTCGCTATCGAGCAGCATTACGAAACTGCGCAATATGCCGTGGTGACGTCCGAGTGTTTCCAGCGTGGCAGCCAGAGCAGTCTTGAGGTTGTTGGTATCAGCGAGAATGCGGCCGATTTCAACGAGACTGGTGAGCTTGCGCACTTCGCGACGCTCGCGCGAGATCAGTTCGGGACTTTTTGCTGGTTGGCCGTTGCCGTTGAGTGTGGCGACGCGTTCGGTAGTGAGCATGCAGCATCTTGCAGTGCAGAGTTTTCTAAGTCAAGGTGAAAAGTTTTATGACGAGATAAATTCAACTTACAAATTTGTAGGTGTCCACTGCCAAACTCACAAAAATGTCACTTCCTGAATTGCTCGTAAAAGGACGCGCACCATGCCCAAGATGCATTTTGTGCATTTTGTGCCTTTTTGCGGCTCGGCATAAATCTTGTACTGCCACGCGAGTTAATTACCGAACTCTGAGGGACAAAAACAATGCTCAAAATACTCGCGCTCGCCTGTGTGCTTTTGTTGGCAATACCCCTGGTCGCTATTGCCGCTGATCCGAACGGAGCGGAAACCGGTGGAGCTTCGAACATAGCTGCAGCGAATCCCGCCGCTCCCACATTACAGGAACTCGCCGCCGAAGTAGGCCATGCAAAGATCGCGAGCAATTTTGTTTGGATACTCCTCGCCGGATTCCTCGTGATGTTCATGCAGGCTGGTTTTGCTTTTTGCGAGACCGGTTTCACACGCGCGAAAAATGCTTCTCACACGATGGCCATGAACATGATGGTTTATGGCATCGGCTTACTTGGCTACTGGGCGTGCGGATACGCCTTGCAGATGGGCGGTGTCGGTGCTGTTGCTGCACTCGGCGGCTCGGCTCCACTCGCTTCCGAGTACACCATCACGATCGCCGGTCACTCGCTCGGTCTCTTTGGCACGAAGGGCTTTTTTCTGAGTGGCGATGCTTACGACGTTAGTGTTTTTGCTCTCTTCCTGTTCTCGATGGTTTTCATGGATACGGCCGCGACGATTCCCACGGGCGCCATGGCTGAGCGCTGGAAGTGGGGATCGTTTACCGTCTACGCCCTTTTCATGTCGATGTTGATCTACCCGATCTTCGGAAACTGGGTTTGGGGTGGTGGTTGGCTTTCGCAGCTTGGTAAGGAATTCGGAAGGTCTGGATATGGCAGAGGTCGGTGTGCTGGCGTATCCTGAGTTTGTACAGCCACCGACACCCGTCACAACAACACAGCCCGAAGTAGTACC
>DASUYO010000059.1:0-3849 GCA_036377375.1 Pyrinomonadaceae bacterium | reverse complement strand
GGACTGCGCAACCCGTTTACCTTCGCGTTTCAGCCGGGAACGGGACGAATGTTCATCAACGACGTTGGACAAAATACGTGGGAGGAGATTAACGACGGCATCGCCGGCTCAAACTACGGCTGGCCGGACACTGAAGGATTCACTACTAACCCGGCCTTTCGTTCGCCGCTGTTTGTTTACGGGCACGGCATTAGCGACACAACCGGCTGCGCGATTACCGGCGGAGCTTTTTACAATCCGGGTACGATGCAGTTTCCACAGAACTTCGTGGGCAAATACTTCTTCGCGGATCTATGTAGCGGCTGGATAAGACTGTTCGATCCTGCCGCGGGAACGGCGTCGGGTTTTGCGATGGGTATTTCGGTGCCGGTCGATCTGAAAGTCGGGGTGGATGGAACTCTTTACTATCTCGCGCGAGGCAGCGGCGGAATAGTGTCTCGCGTGCAATTCGCCGGGCCCGTTCTCGTTTCAGAGGCCGATTCAGATCTTGCTGTTGCACTCGACTCAGTCACGATGGTGCGCGATCCTTTCAGAGTAACAAACACGTTCAACTTCAGCTCGGATCAACGGACCAGGCTGATGTTGTTTGCGATGAATTTCGATCTGTTGCCAGGAGAAAATAATTCAGCAGTAACAGCGAGAGCTGAAGATGCGGCGATGAATGTTTATCCGCTGACGGTTGAGTTCGTCGGCAAGGTTCCCGGCTTTGATTGGTTGACGGAGATCGTCGTGAGGCTTCCTGACAACACACCGGCGGACCAGTCGCTTTTTGTGAGTGCAACCTTGCGGGGAAACACAACCAATAAGATCAGAGTGCGAAGCCAGTAACAATCCGTGTTTTAAACTCACCCGGAATTCAAGCTTAGTTTAGAGTTCAAGCTTTAGCTTGTCCGTCGCAGCAACCTAAAGGTTGAACTCTGAACTAAGCTTGAATTTCGGGTGAGCTACCACTTACTTAAGCAACTCTTCTAAAAATTTGAGCACTTCCGGATCTTTACTCATGCTCAACCACCCAATGGCTCGCTTGCGGCGCTCCATCGGCGCTTGCGGATTGCGTGCGATCTCGATCAGCTTTCGAATCACGCGCTGGTCGCTCATTCGGCTTCCACCGCCATAACCAATAGTGGTTTGTCCCGGCGGCGGAATGGCGAGCGCCGTGCCCGCAAAGATCCCAGTGCCATAACCGAGCGAGTTGACGATCTGATCTTTCAGCTCCTCGTTCTTTTCCGTATCGTACAAACTGAGCAGAAACTCGATCGCCTTGTCTCCGCCGCGACGCGCGATACCACTTATGGCAGCTTTGCGAAGCTCGACATTGTCTGAGCCGCGCGCAATTTCAAACAGCCTGTTACCCGCCCGCTCGCTCTTTCGATTTCCAAAACCCGAGATGACTGCCTTGCGGATTTCGATATTTGGGTCAGCGTCGTAGATCCGGAACAGAGCATCGACCGCTGGCTCGCCAGGTCGACTCGCGATGCTCGCGATCGCCACCTTCCGTTGCGCAGTCGTCCTGCTTCCATTCGAAGCAAATTCACTGAGCACCGTAATTGCTCGTTCACCCGTGTGCCTGCTGAGCGCATAGAGCGACGCTTCGACGATCTCGTCCTCACGCGCGTTGAGCGCGAAGTCGCGCAGTGCATCGATAACACTGTCGTCGTTGGTTGCGCCGAGTGTAGAAATCGCGCGTGCGCGTAGTTTTAGATCGGGCTCGCTTCGCGCGACGCCGAGAATCACTGGCGTGACTGCTTTGCCGCCGTTGCGTCCGAGCAGTGTCAATGCCGCACTCTTGCAACGCACTGTCTGTGTCGAACCTGACTTGAGCCATTCCGTAGCCACCATGATTCCGCGCTGCAAATCGCTTTGAAAGAGAGCCTGAAGCACTACGATTTTGAATTCACAAGGATCGTCGTCATCATCGCCCGTAGCAATGTCTGGGTCATAGCCAAAGCCGCTTGCTGCAATTACACCTTGAATAGGCGCGCCGGGTGCAGGAGCGACAGTAATTTCAGGTACGGGGACTGCTGGTGTGTAAACGGATGGCTCTTGTACCGCCATTGGAGCTGTGGCCGCGATCGCGCGGACAGTTGTAATCATATCGTCAAAGGCGGCTGTCGAAGCGATAGGCACTTGCGCTAACAACACGCGAGCGTCTTCTTTCCAGGTCGTGTTTGGATACTTCTCGAGGAGCCGATCGATAGTCGCGCGACACTGGTCATACTTGGCCAACTTGTGTTGCGTGTACGCAAGCCAGTAAAGCGCCGCATCGATGTTCTTCTCGTCCGGAAACGAAGTGACATACTCGTCGAACTTCTCCTGAGCCTTGGACCAGTTGCCATCCGTGATGAGATCGCGCGCGCTGCGAAATACAGTCGTTGCATCGGAGCGGCTGGAGCCTGAGCCTGAACCAGCACCAGCACCCGAGCCGGAACCAGTCCCCTGTTGACCAAAAATGCTGCCGGTCGCCAGCAATGCGACGATAAAAACGAGTAACGAGACGCGCTTCGATGTAAGGGTCTTAAACATTTCTTTAGCCTCTATTCTCATTAACGATTGTTTGGGCTGCGGTCCTGATAGTCCAATAACGCGGCCACAATCTCAGTCTTTTGCACACGCTCCTTGATAAGCCGCACGTCTTCAGGGCGTGCGCGATCGGGCAGGTTAGCGATATCGATCAGGAATGGCTCCAAATCAGCGAGGAGTGTTTTCGTAGGAAACTTTGCTTTCATCTCGGCGTCGCGACGTAACACGACGTTTTCGTTGAGCAGACGACGCGAGAGTGCTTTGTCGTAAGTGACGTCGATCTCTTCATCGGAGTCGGTAATCGGGACATTTCTGATCGAGCGCAGGAGATTCTCAGTTTGCTCGATGTGACGGGCGGTGTCCTGCTCATCTAAATCGAGACCGGCCAGGTCTGACGACAACACATCGGATTGATCCGATATGGTGTGATGGACCGTTGGTCTAATACGCGTCCTCAGCCTTCCTCCAGTTTTCGGCGGAAAGCGTTCGACTCCACTAGAATTCAACTGTAGGGGCGGCCGTCCGTGGCCGCCCGCGTTTGCATGTTGATTTGCGGTGCTTGCTATCGTTGGTTTAGACCAGGGCTGCCGCGACATCAGATAAACCACTCCAACAGCAATCGCAATTAACAGCAAGGCGACCACGCCAGCGAAAGACCACAGTTTGTTCTGTGGAGTAGTCTCGGAAAGTGTGTGCGCCGCAACTCGCGTCCAAAGAAATGGCGACACTTCAACTTCGCGATCGTAATGCGCGAACAGCTCCTGTTCGGCGATGAGTGATGCATGACTCGCTGCGCAATCAGCGCACGCGATCAAATGCGCTTCGACGTCCACGTGCTCGGCCGGCGAAAGCTCTCCGTCGAGAAATTCTTCCAAAAGCTCCAGACAAACTTCACACTTCATAACCGACTCCAGCGTACGCACTGATCTTCTTTCGCATCTGCGCGCGGGCGCGGTGCAAATCAGTCTTCAACTTTGCCAGCGAAAAACCAGTGATCACCGCAATCTCTTCGTAACTGCACTGATGCAGCACTTTCAGCGTGAACACCAACCGCTTGTCTTCGTCGAGTGCGGCTAACGAGCGGCGAATCAGGTCGTTCAGCTCTTTACTGAGCAAGCCCTCGACCGGCATCGGTTTCTTGTCGCTCAAATCCATAACCGACTTATCAGCGAGATCAACGTGATTGGTGGCGCGTGCGCGTGCTCGCAGCGACTCGCGCGCGACGTTTCTCGCAATGCCAAACAACCAGGTGGAGAGTTTCGTTTCGGCGCGCATGGTATGAATCGACCGGTAAGCGCGGACGAACGTCTCCTGGGTCAGCTCTTCCGC
>DASUYO010000058.1:0-3181 GCA_036377375.1 Pyrinomonadaceae bacterium | reverse complement strand
ACTGCCTTGCGGATACCAATGCACAGTGAAGATGTCGAGACTACGTTGACCAGTCTGCTGATCGTGCTGGCGCAACTGGTCCAGCAACCACGGTAAATAATCTGCACCACCATGCGACTGGCGATCGGGATACTTTGATTGATCCCAACCAAATGACGGAGCCACCTGCTGGTCGTAACCACTATAAAAAAATCCGGGCCAACCCCATTCTTCTGGTCCCACCACCAACGCCGACGAATCTGTTGCTTTGACCTTCGCGCTGTAGTCAATGATGTCGTTCTTGATCTCCTCCATGCTTGGCCCGGTCGGGTGCACATCGCGATGAGTTTCCTGCCAAAGGCTTGGTTCGTTATCCATGATGTAATAACGAAGCCCGCCATTCGCAGCAGTACCCCACGTCCCGACAAGATGCTGCGTCCAACTCTGTTGGAAAGTTGAGTTGGCAGGAATATTCGCGTCATTTGGATCATTGCCGTTGACCTTTGAGCCATCCGACTTTCTGATTCCATTGCCGGCATCAGGAAACCATTGCCAATCGTTTGCCTGAGCGGTGTAGCTATATTTCGACTGAGAGAAGCTCGCCAGTTTGCTGCGACTCGGTCCAAGCTTCGCGACCCATCCAATTGTGGGCATAGTCAGCATCGCCTGCGCGCTCGCAGCCTTGGTAGCGGAAATGAAATCGTCGTTGAGTTTGCCGGGGACGGAGCTGCCCGAGTCAAGACTTTCAAAATACCAATCACTTCCACGATTGTCGCAGTTGCATTGCCAGTTGTATTGAGATGTCGCATTGCCACCACTGCGGTTAAGTGGTGAATTCAGATCTGCAAGCTGAACGGTTGAGGCAAATGCGACGCCGTAAATATTTGGATTGATCGGTCTGCGGTTCGCAGCGGTATCAATGTTGATTATTACCGATGGACCTTGTGCCGTTCCTACCTGAAGACGTGTGGTCGCTAACCCAACAAGCAAGCCGAGGGCACCTAGAATGATCCATCGCACTTTCATCGTTTTTGATCCGCGGACTTGGGAGGAGGGCTTCTGCCCGGACCTCAAACAAAGTACTACAGTCGAATTGAGTCAGCAACACATTTCAGATTCAGCTATTAAAAGGGCGAACGACGCACTAATGGGCGTCCCGAAGTGCTTGTGCTAGCGCGGCAGGTATCGGCGGGAAGGCTTTCCGAGTGGGCCCGTCGCCATTCACCCGGAATCGCGGGTCGAAACACTCGGAATGGAATCTTCTCAGCTCGCAAGGAGTCGACGAGCGCAATTCAAATTCAAATCAACCCCACGCTAAACGGAATTGATGTTTTATTCAAGCGGGCCTGCAACTGATCAATCTAGACCAGCACCAGTGATTTATCTCCAGGAATGACGTAGATTGCTCCGTAAGAAATGGAGTCTTTTAAACCTGTCGTAAAAGTGAGGCAGATGCAGTGAACTATCGAGAATTAGGACGAACAGGGTGGCGCGTTTCAACGGTGAGCTTCGGCGCCTGGGCCATCGGGGCTGCCTGGGGAGCTGTGGATTCAGGGGAGTCTCTACGAGCCTTACACAGAGCGGTCGATCTCGGCGTTAACTTCTTCGATACTGCCGATGTTTACGGCGATGGGCACAGCGAACGTTTGCTCGCGCAGCTCAAGCGTGAGCGCGATGAAGAGATCATCGTCGCAACAAAGGCGGGGCGTCGTTTAGATCCTCACATTGCGGATGGCTACAACGCCGAAAATCTCTCACAGTTTATCGAACGCAGCTTAAAGAACCTCGAAGTCGAAGCACTCGATCTTTTGCAATTACATTGCCCGCCAACGGAGGTCTACTACCGTCCGGAGGTGTTTGCCGCGCTCGACGATCTTGTTAAGCAGGGCAAGATTCGCTACTACGGTGTAAGTGTCGAGCATGTGGAAGAAGCTCTGAAAGCGATTGAGTTTCCGAATGTGCAGTCGGTGCAAATCATCTTCAACATCTTTCGGCAGCGACCAGCAGACCTGCTATTCAATGAGGCAAAACGACGCCAAGTTGGTATTCTCGCGCGTTTACCGCTCTCATCAGGCATGCTGACCGGGAAACTCAATAGTCTGAGCCAGTTTGCTCCAGACGATCATCGGGCCTTCAACCGTCATGGCGAGGCGTTCGATCGTGGGGAAACATTCTCAGGTGTCGACTACCAGGTGGGTTTGCAGGCTGTTCAAGAGCTGCGCGCACTGGTGCCTGCCGGAATGTCGCTCACCCAGTTCGCATTGCGTTGGATCTTGATGCACGAGACTGTGACCTGTGCCATTCCCGGTGCCAAGCGTCCCGAACAAGTCGAAGAGAACATGAGCGCGTCCGACCTTCCCACTCTTTCAGAGGATGTAATGCAACAGGTAAAGCATCTTTACGAACAGAAGATTCGGCCATTAGTCCATCACTACTGGTAAATCCTCTGTCAATACTTTTGTGGTCACAGCGGGCGCGGTTCGCCGGTCTCCTTGGTCTACGACGTGCTCGTCTGAACGACTGCCGCGCGAGGAATGGGGTGCGGCGCCGATTGTGTGTTAAAAGTACTGCAAAGATGAATCATCAGGATGGCAAGCTCTCAAGGCGCAGGCTCCTCGCTTTCCTGCCATTATCGTCAATCGCGGCTTCGGTCTGTGCAGTTGCAGCCCGTAGCACTGCCACTCAAATTGGTCCTGAACAGAAAAATCCTGGCGCGCGTTTTTACGACATCGCAGACTTTGGTGCCATCGGTGATGGAGCGACCGTCAACACGGTTGCCATTCAAAAAGCAATCGACACCTGCGCGCACGAAAACGGGGGAACTGTTCTGGTGCCTGCCGGCGAATTTGTCACCGGCACAATCCAGCTCAAGAGCAACATCACGCTCAAGCTCGCCGCGAAAGGGCGCCTGCTCGGTAGTCCAAAGATCGAGCACTACAAAGCCGGTAATAATATCCCGCCGAGTAACGGCAATGTCGTAATGATCTCTGCAGCCAACGCCGAGAACATTCGCATCGAGGGACCAGGAACGATTGACGGTAACGGCGCAAAGTTTTTCACCGGCCGCGGCGACATGACCGGCCCAGGTCAAAACTCTTCCGCAGGCTATTATCAACGCCCGCATCTACTCGTCTTCTATCGCTGTCAGAACCTGTCAATGCGCGATGTGTTCCTGACTGCGAGTGCCTATCACTGTGTGCGG
>DASUYO010000057.1:0-8746 GCA_036377375.1 Pyrinomonadaceae bacterium | reverse complement strand
GGGGAAGAATTATCGCATCTTCCAGGACGCGCAGGCGCGAGTTGAGATCGTTCTCGGTGAGTTTTACTGGAAAGTCGAAGCGGGCGAGCAGGTGCGCGGCGTCGATTACGTCGCACCGCCGTACATGCTTTCGAAAGAGGTATCGACCGTTTACATCACCGATGCGGGCAAGAAGAAACGCACGACGGGCGAGATCAATTGGTCGCTCGGAACGTATGTTCCGGTACAGCAGATTGAGAAGGCTTTCAGTGTCAGCGGCCTGCCTCGGCCTTCGAATATCGCACCAAATCAACCTTACAAACATTGGTGGGTCTACAAGTATTGGCTGGTTTTCATTCTCGTGCTGCTGTGCGCGGGCGCGCTCGCGTTCCTCTTTTCAGGTTCGAGTAAGCAAGTGTTTTCTCAAAGTGTCACGTTTCCGCCGCTGCCGAATGAGGACGGCACACAGGTCTTCTTCAGCGAGCCTTTTGAGCTGTCGGGACGACGCAACATCAGGATCGCCGGCCAGTCGCCTGTCGACAACACCTGGGTTTATCTCGAAGGAGATCTGATCAACGACGAGACCGGCGTGGTCCAATCGTTTCCGATCGACATTTCTTATTACCACGGTGTTGAGGATGGTGAGTCGTGGACGGAAGGTGGGCAAAGTGATTCGGCTTACACATCGGCAATGCCGGCCGGAAGGTACGTGCTGCGTTTGGAAGGACAATGGGAGAGATGGCAGCAGCCGGCTACGGTAACGGTGAGGATCGAGCAGAACGTCACGCGCGGTTTCAATCTGCTGATCGCGTTAATCGTGTTGTCGGTTGGGCCGGTGCTCATGGTTGTGTATCACATCGGGTTCGAGAGGCGACGCTGGTCGGAGAGCATGTTTAGCGGCGGAGATGATAGTGATGATGACGATGATTAACAGAACTGAGCGCGGTAGCGCCGGGTCAATGTTACCTTAACCGCACTCTCATGGAAGTTGACCCGGCGCTACCGCGCTCGGTTCTGTGGAGACCTTATGCTCAAAGCACTCTACACAATCTTTGGCGTCGGCGTGGTGAGCTTGTACGCCGTCGCCGCCATGCTCGGTTGGGAAATTAGCGGCGGCTCGCGCCGGCAGTTACCGCCCGATGCGCGACAAAACGGCTATCGCTCATTCCACTTCTGGCACTACGGCTTACACGGAGGAAAATGATGCTGACTGATTCAATCGGATTCCTGATTCCAATCGAAGGATTGCTGCCAGTCGTAGTCACGACGCTGGTGTTCGTCGTGCTCGGCCTGATTGTTTTTGCGGTGGTTTTTCTGGTGATCACGAAAGTGACACCCTTCTCTGTACGCAAGGAGATCGAAGACGATCAGAACATTGCCTTGGCGATCGTGATTGGCTCCGTGATCCTCGGTAGCGCTTTGATCATCGCCGCAGCAGTCCACTGATAACGTTTTCCGTGCAAAGCGACATGAAACGTCCGCCGCTACTGTTCCTCAACGTTCTCATCGTCGCGACCTGCGGACTGATCTACGAGCTGCTTGCGGGAACCCTCGCCAGCTATGTTCTCGGCGACTCTGTCACACAGTTCTCACTAATCATCGGCATCTACCTGTTTGCAATGGGAGTCGGCTCATGGCTCTCGCGTTTCATCGATAAGGGACTCGCGCGACGTTTTGTCGATGTCGAGCTGGCGGTTGCGGTGCTCGGCGGCTTCTCTGCACCACTCCTGTTTCTCACTTTCTCGCGCGTCAGTTACTTCTATGTCGTTCTCTACTTCATCGTCTTCGCAATCGGAGTCTTTGTCGGCCTCGAAATACCGCTGCTGCTGCGCATACTCAAGGACGAGATCGAGTTCAAAGAACTCGTCTCGCGCGTGCTCGCGTTCGACTACATCGGCGCGCTGGTCGCTTCGATTTTGTTTCCAGTTCTGTTGGTGCCGCGTCTCGGACTGATTCGCACGTCGCTGGTGTTCGGCATGCTCAATGCCGGTGTGGCGCTGTGGGGAACGTGGATGCTGCGGCCGCTGATCAAAGGGCGCGTCGTTGCGCTTCGCGTGAAGGCGGTGTTGGTGCTCGCAGTTTTGTTGATTGGCTTCGTGAAGGCAAACAGGATCACGTCGATGGCTGAAGACGAGATGTTTGCCGACGAGATCGTCTACACGAAAGATACGCCTTACCAACGCATCGTTATCACTCGAGGCCGCGCCGGATTTCAGTTGTTTCTCAACGGCAACTTGCAGTTCAGCTCGACTGACGAGTATCGCTATCACGAAGCGCTCGTTCATCCGGCGATGTTGCTCGCAAACAATCCGAAGCGTGTGCTCGTGCTGGGCGGCGGCGACGGCCTCGCATTGCGGGAGATTCTGAAGTATCCATCAGTCGAACGCATCACGCTTGTCGATCTCGATCCCGACATGACGAAACTTTCGAGTCGCTTTCCTCCGCTTGCGGCGTTGAATCATCAATCGTTCAACGACCCGCGTGTGCAAGTCATCAACGAGGACGCGTTCATCTGGGTCGAGCAGACCAACGAACCTGCTTACGACGCCGCGATCGTCGACTTTCCCGATCCAAACACGTTCGCACTCGGGAAGCTCTACACGACACGCTTCTACAAACTGCTGCGATCGCGATTAACAGAGAATGCCGGAGTTTCGGTGCAATCGACGTCGCCTATGTTTGCGCGCAACTCCTACTGGTGCATCATCCGCACACTCGAAGCGGCGGGCTTTTTCGTCAAGCCTTACTACACGGCAGTGCCGAGCTTTGGACTATGGGGATATGCGCTCGCGCGCGCGACACCGTTTGAAGTGCCGAAGAATCCGCCGGCGGGTTTGAAGTTTCTTGACGAGCAGACGCTCGCGGCGATGTTTACGCTGTCGAAGGATATCGAACCGGTGCCGGTCGAGATCAATCGCCTCGATAACCAGGCGCTGGTGCGGTATTACGAGGGCGAGTGGAAACGGTTTGAATAGGCGAAGCTGAATTGGCCACGGATGAACATGGATGACACAGATTTGATCTGATCCGTGTTCATCCGTGTCCATCCGTGGCTGAAAGATTTTTTCGATGAATAGGCGTGAGATTTTGGCGGCGTTTTTGGGAGTGCCGTTTGCGCTGGCGGCGTGTCACCGGAGTGAAGGGGCACCGCTGCCGGCGGGTGAGATTGTTGGCGCATCCGATGTCTTTGGGCATCGTGTACGGGATGGGTTGCGCGTGGAGGTTCCGCAGGACGCATGGTCCAATGTTCCAATCGTAATAGTTGGCGGTGGTGTCGCAGGTCTTACCGCCGCGTGGCGTCTGCGAAATTCAGGCTTCGACGATTTCGTCCTCATCGAACTCGAGAGCGCTCCCGGTGGCACATCTCGCTCCGGCTCTAATCGCTTGATCTCCTTCCCCTGGGGTGCGCATTACATTCCCACACCGATGAAAGAGAACACCGCGCTCGTGTCCCTTCTCGAAGAGATGGCCGTCGTCGAGGGAAAAGACGAGCACGGCGAGCCAATAATCGGCGAGCAGTTTCTCTGTCGAGATCCGGAAGAACGTGTCTTCTACAAAGGACGCTGGTACGAAGGCCTGTATCTTCACGCCGGTGAAAGTGAAGAAGACAAACAGCAATACGAAAAGTTCAACGCCGAGCTGGACCACTGGATTGCGTGGCGCGATGCAAAGGGACGGCGCGCGTTTACGCTTCCCGTATCGGCGTGTTCAGACGATGCTGAAGTCACGGGGCTGGATCGCATTTCAATGAATGATTGGATGAATGCACGCGGTTTCACGAGTCCGCGTTTGCGCTGGTGGGTTGACTACGCTTGTCGCGACGATTACGGGATGAGACTCGAACAAACCAGCGCGTGGGCAGGCCTGTTTTACTTCTGTTCGCGCGTTCCTGCGCCGAAGACTGAGTCGCAATCGCTGATCACCTGGCCCGAAGGCAATGGACGCCTCGTTCGTCATCTTTTTGAGAAAGCGAAGACTAACGTTCAACTCGATCGCGCCGCAATTGAGTTGATCCCGATGAACGACAGTGTTGACGTTATCACGCTCGATCGCGAAGGGCGTAACCCGCATGGATTTCACGCGAAGCGCGTAATCTTCGCGGCGCCACAGTTCATGGCGCGATATATCGTACGTCCATATCGCGACAATCCGCCGCCGCACATCGCTGAGTTTCATTTCGGTGCGTGGATGGTTGCTAATCTGACGTTGAAGGATCGACCAAAGCCGGGGCCACGCGACTTTCCGCTTGCCTGGGACAATGTGTTTTACGAGAGCCCGTCGCTCGGGTATGTCGTTGCCACCCACCAACGCGGACTCGATCGTGGTCCAACCGTGCTTACTTACTATTATCCGCTTGTTGATGAGAACGCGCGGGCGGCGCGCACGCGTTTACTGGAGACTGACTGGCGCGGCTGGGCCGAAGTGACGTTGGCTGACTTGTCGAGAGCACATCCCGACATTCGCAATCTCGTTGAACGTCTCGACGTGATGCGCTGGGGTCATGCGATGATTCGGCCGCGCACCGGATTCATGTGGGGCCAGGCGCGCCGCGAGGCTGCGAAACCGTTTCGAGCAATTCACTTTGCGCATTCGGAGTTGAGTGGCGTGGCGCTGTTTGAAGAAGCGTTTGATAATGGGCTGCGTGTGGCGGATGAAATCCTGTCAGGATTTCGGTTTGTTAGCTAGCGCATGCCGGAGCACGGTTAATGCCTCATCGAGCTCCGCACCCGTCAGTTCCAATCTTGGTCGTCGCACACGCGTGTTGCCCATCCCGACTTCCTGTTGGACCAGCTTAATTAACTGCACGAACTTCGGCACGGTATCCATTCGTAAGAGCGGCAGGAACCAGTTGTAGAGCACCATTGCCTTCTGTCGTTCGCCGCTCATCGCGTAGTTGAAGAGATCCACAGACTCTTTCGGAAGCGCATTCACTAAACCCGCAATCCAACCAACTGCTCCCATCATCACACCTTCGACAATCGCATCGTCGACACCCACGAAGATGGCCAGCCTGTTACCGACCAGCTCCTGGATCCACGTAATGCGACGCACGTCGGTGCTCGACTCCTTCACTGCCTCGAAATTCTCATGCTCGCGAGTGAGCTCGGCGATCTGTTCGGGCAGAAAATCAGTTCCGTATGAGACGGGGTTGTTGTAGAGCATGCAGGAAAGCTTCGTCGCGCGAAACACAGCTTCGATGTGTGCCTTCATCTCGCGCCAGTCGCTGCGATAAACGTACGGCGGCAACGCCATCAAACCGCTGCACCCAACATCCGCAGCACGTTGCGCCAGGCGCACCGCTTCGGCTGTGCTCAACGATGCAATTGCAGCAACAACGGGAACTCGATCCCCGACCGCCTCGATGACCGTCTTCCATAACGCGAGCTTCTCGTCGAAGCTCAGCGTCGCACTCTCACCCAACGAACCAGGTGTGACGATTCCGGTGCAGCCGTTATCGATCAGCCACTTCGCATGCTTAGCTACGAACTGGTGATCTATGTTGAGTTGCTCGTCAAAAGCGGTCGTCGTCGCGGGCATCACGCCCATCCATCGCATCGTCATTGATCTGCCTCAATCCGTGAAAATCCGTGACCTAATAAACTGTCGATTTTAACCGGCAGAATGGGTGGACGCACCGATTCCGCCTTCCATCCAAAGAGAAACTCAACGGCTCCGCCACAAACTCTTCCCTGGCATGGTCCCATCCCACAACGCGTCTGCAACTTCGCCGCACGCCATGAATCATGCTCCCGCAGTCGCTCGAAAGTAACGTCTTCACAACGACACACGATCGTCTGCGGCTGCGCCAGTTGCTTTAGCTCCTCACGCAACGCAAACGTGTGATCCAACAACTCTGCGAACTTACGCTCCTTCGCGCGCGCCGGAAACAACTCACGCGCAATTTCATGTTTTCCGCCCGCGGCCAGACCAGCAATCTCACCCTCAATCAGCGACAACTCCAGCCCGCCGATGCCAGTCGTCTCTCCGGCGCTGTAAACATTCGAAACCGTCGTTTGCTGAAAGTCATCCACTCGCACACTGCCGTTTTCAACAACGCATCCCAGCAACTCCGCCAGTTCGACATTCGGCACGAGATGAAAACCACACGCAAGATAATCACACGCCACCTGCCAACGCTTCCGACCTCGAACCAACGTCACACTTTCCAGTTTCTCATGTCCTTTCGCTTCAACCACCCAGCACCCACTCCGGTACGGCACACCTCGCAACTGTCGCTTCAAATCGAATGCCTGAGACATTTTGCCGACGGCGCCTGCGACAAACCTTGCGAGCCGCGCTGAAGACGCCTGCTCCGCAATCAACAGCACCTGCGCGCCACGCTTACGCAAGTACGTCGCAACAGCCAGTAACAACGGCCCACTTCCTGCAGCTACAACACGCTTCCCTTCGATCGGCAACCCAGTCTTCACGAGCGCTTGCAACCCGCCGGCGCCCATCACGTTCGGCAACGTCCAACCCGGAAACGGCAGGAACCGCTCGCGCGCGCCGGTCGCAAGCACAAGCGTTGCAAAGCTCAGCTCGCACACACCATCGCGTGTTTCCGCGAGAAGCGTTCGCGGCTCCGGCTGATGAAACACTCGCGCACCGCAGATCATTCGAATATCACGAACTCTCTCGAACCAAACGCGCGCGTCAGGCGATCTACCACGCCAAATCTGCCCGCCGGCCGTTGGATTGTCGTCAACAACTACTACACGCAATCCACTCTGCGCCGCGCGCCACGCTGCCGCCAGTCCCGCTGGTCCAGCACCAACGACCAGCACGTCGCAAACGTGATGAGCGTCACCCATCAGTTCGCACGTCCATCCCGTCTTTGCAAACTGTCTGGCAACTACGACAGTGCTGCTCGCCGTCGATCGTCACGCGACACTCAAAGCAGATCCCCATTCCGCACAATGGACCACGCGGCTCGCCTGTTGCGGATCGACGAAACGCGAACGTACCTGTTTTCAGAATCGCCGCTGAAACCATGCTGCCCACGGGCATTTCGACTGAAACACCATTGACGAGCAGCTTCACAGTTTCAGGCATGCATCGGCTCCTGTGCGAGCCGCGCGGGCAAGTAAGGCGCAACGGGAATCGCCGTCGCACGATTCATGATTTGAGCAACCAGCAATTTGGCCGTGCCGAGCGAGGTTGTGATACCGAGGCCTTCGTGTCCCGTCGCGAGATAGAGTCGCTTGTGCTCTGCGTGTGGTCCAATCAAAGGAAGCTTATCCGGGGTCGCGGCGCGAAATCCTGTCCACGTTCGCAGCGACGAAAGGTTGCGCAAGCCCGGCAGGTATTCGATGGCGCGATCGAGCATGCGCGTGAGAATCGATGTGTCGACGTGCGAGTCGTCAACGCCATACTGCCGCGATGACCCAATCAGCAACTGTCCCGTCTTGCGTGGTTGAATGTTGAAAGCAACCGAATCAGCAGTGACTGAATGCGCACTCTTCGAATAGCCAAGCTCCACTAATTGATGTCGCAGAAAACCAGGATAGCGATCGGTGATGACAAGGTGACCTTTACGTTTCTTCACATCGAGTCCCGGTGTCAACAACGGGGACCAACTGCCGGCTGAATTCACAATCACTCCTGCCGATATCGAGGTTCCGTCGCGCAAGCGAACGCCATCTGCCGTCACGCGCTCGACAGCTTTACCGAGAAACAACCTCGCACCTTTCGCCAACGCCTCATCGACGAAGAACTGCACTGCGCAGGGCGGATAAATCACGCTGTCGCCCGGAACACGAAGTCCGCCAATCAGTCCCTGACGCAGATTAGGCTCGGCTTCGGCAAGCGAGTGCGCATCGAGAATCTCAGTTTGCACGCCGCGCTCAGCGTAGAACTTCTGCTTTCGCAAAGCACCCGCCATCTCCCCGTCATCAGCAGCAATCCAGATCGTGCCGCACGCATCATGCTCGACTTCGCGCGGCAACTGATCGCTGAGCTCGTCCCAAAGTTGCTGCGAATAACGCGTCAGTGCAAACTGCGCTTCCGAATCATCCATCACGACCAGATGGCCCATCCCGGCCGCAGTGGCGCCACCGCCGATAATTCCTGCTTCGATAATCGCGACGCTCAGCCCCTCGCGCACACACTCCGCCGCGCACGCAGATCCGACAATACCCGCGCCGATGATGACCACGTCGTAAGTTTTGGAAGTCATCGACCTACAGAACCGAGCGCGGTAGCGCCGGGTCAGAATAATCCTAACGCGTCCTTGTGGAACTTGACCCGGCGCTACCGCGCTTGGTTCTGTTAATGACCTATGCCCATGGCAAAAGGATCGCGAGCGTCGAAAACGAATTCAGATTCGGCGGTAATGAATGCAGAGCCCTTGATTCGAGGATGGACCACATTATCGACAACCTTAATCGTGCCCTCAAAAACACTGCCGATAATACTCTCCTGGCGCCACACGTCGCCCTCTTTGAGTTTTCCATCGGCGAAGAGACAGGCGAGTTTAGCGCTCGTGCCGGTGCCGCACGGAGATCGATCGTAAGTTTTACTGGGGCAGAACACGAAGTTTTTACTGTCTACTCCGGGCAGTTGTGATGGGCCAAAAAGTTCAATGTGATCGATCTCGTGGCCGTCCGGTCCTCTGATTCCTGCGCGTGCCAATGCCTCGCGAATCCGCAGAGTAAACTCCACCAATCGATCGAGGTTTCCGAATTCGAGCTCCTGCGCGTGATCGTTCACGAGGAAAAACCAGTTGCCACCCCAGGCTACATCTCCGGTGACTGACCCAAAGCCCGGA
>DASUYO010000056.1:0-5328 GCA_036377375.1 Pyrinomonadaceae bacterium | reverse complement strand
GAAGGCGTCGTCACAGAAGAAGAGGTGAACAATCTGATCGCCGAGCGCGTGCGTCGCTATGAAGAGGCGCTGAAAAACGCGAAGCGAAAGGTTGCTGAAGAGCCGCCGCAATCGCATGCACAGGTGGAAGAGATTGACGGTTCGGACGTGATTGCGACGGGAATCTCAGCCGAAACGATCAAGAGCATCGCTCACAAGATCGCGGTGGTGCCCGAAGGATTTCACGTGAATCCGAAGATGGTGGGTCAACTCGCGCGACGCGCGAAGATGGGCGAAGGCAGTGCGCCGCTTGATTGGGCGTTTGCGGAAGCAGTGGCTTTCGGATCGCTCGTGCTCGAAGGCAGTCGTGTGCGTTTGAGTGGACAGGATTCCGGCCGCGGCACTTTCAGTCAGCGGCATGCCGTTCTTTACGACACGCAGACGGGAAATTCCTGGGCGCCGTTGGCGGAGCTGCGTTCTGAGTCGAGTCCTGATGCTCGCTTTGATGTGTACGACAGCTCGTTGTCGGAAGAAGGTGTGCTGGGCTTCGAGTATGGCTATTCAGTCATCGCCAAGGACGCGCTGATCATGTGGGAAGCGCAGTTTGGTGATTTTGGAAATGGCGCGCAGACGATCATTGATCAGTACATCGCTGCTTCTGAAGACAAATGGAAACAGACGTCGCGACTCGTGCTGCTGCTGCCGCACGGTTATGAGGGACAAGGACCCGAACACTCCAGCGCGCGTCTCGAGAGATACTTGCAATTGTGCGCGGAAAACAATCTTCAGGTCTGTTATCCAACGACGCCGGCCCAATATTTTCATTTACTGCGACGGCAGGTGCGGCCGGGAATGGAGCGCCCGCTGGTTGTTATGACGCCGAAGAGTCTGCTTCGTTTGCCTGCCGCGTCTTCAAGCATCGATGACCTCGTGACCGGAGGCTTCCAGCCGTTGATTGACGACGCTGAGATCACGAATCCAGATGCAGTGACGAAGATCGTATTTTGTAGCGGTAAGGTTTACTACGACCTGGCTGAGGCACGAAAGAAGAGTGAGAATCGAAGCTTCGCAATTGTCAGGCTTGAACAGTTCTATCCCTTCCCGATGCGGAGTATTCGCGAAACGCTCGCGAAGTATCCAAACGCGAAGCAGCTTGTTTGGGCGCAGGAAGAGCCGCAAAACATGGGCGGCTGGACGTTTGTTCAGGACCGCCTGGAGAATCTGCTGCCCGGGTGCGAGCGCCCGCAGTATGTCGGGCGCAGCGCTTCGGCCTGTCCCGCGACAGGCTCCTACAGCATTCACCAAAAAGAGCAGGCCGACCTGATCTCAGCGGCCTTATCCGTCTAAAATCCGTGTTCATCCGTGGCTAATTCGTCTTTGCCTCACAAAGCACTTGACCGGACTTCCAAAAGCCGTTTACCATCCTCTCCATGGAACCGATTCGCCTCGTTCCGCTGCACGACCGCGCCATGGCCAATCTTCGCTATATCCGCGAAACCATGGAGCGCGCCACCCCTTTCACCGGTATTTCCGGCTGGGGCGAGATCGCCATCGGCGTTACTGCTCTACTCGTCAGCATCGTCGCCGCACAGCAATCGAGCTTCAAATCGTGGATCGCTATCTGGCTCGCGGAAGGCTTTATCTCGCTTTTGATTGCCGGCTGGTCGATGGATCGAAAGGCCCGCGCCACGCACACGTCGTTGTTTTCAGGATCGGGTCGCAAAGCGGTGTTCAGCCTCGCGCCTCCGGTAATCGCGGGCGGCCTGCTGACCATCGTGCTTGTTCGTGCGGGATTGAGCGAAATGATTCCAGGCGTTTGGCTGCTCCTTTACGGAACCGGCGTGATCACTGGCGGCATGTTCTCTGTACGAGCAGTCCCGGCAATGGGCCTCTGTTTTATGGTTTTGGGTGCACTGGCGCTCTTCACCCCTGCGGCGTGGGCAAACTGGTTCATGGCAGTCGGCTTCGGCGGGCTGCATCTGTTGTTTGGCGCAATTATTGTGAGGAAATACGGTGGCTAAACAGTCAACAGCAAAACAGGAACGTAAACACGATCCGGCACCCGCGCCCATCGCAAAGCAAAAGAGTGCGGCGCCGAATCTCGATCGCTTAATTCACGAGCGGCTGCGTCTCGGAATTATCAGTGCACTGGCCGCGAATGAGTCGCTGACGTTTAGCGAGCTGAAGAACCTCATGAACACCACCGACGGCAATCTCAGCGTTCACGCCCGCAAACTCGAAGAAGCCGGCTACATCTCCTGCTCGAAATATTTCGAAGGACGGCTGCCCAAAACGGAGTACAAACTCACCGCGGCCGGCCGCAGCGCCCTCGAAAACTACCTCAGCCACATGGAGACGCTCATAAAGCAGATGCGCAGCATCTAGCTGTTAATACAATCCATTCTCCAAACGTCTCATCAGTGTTCGTCCGCGTAAATCCGTAGGCTCAGCCGAACTTCGCGGGTTTTCAGGGCGTATACGCCCCGATCCACTTTTATGCGAGCAATTCTGTCTTTTTATTCTGACGCCCTGAAGATCGCTCTACAGTCGATCTTTGCCCATAAATTGCGGGCGTTTTTGACGCTGATCGGCATCATCATCGGCGTCGCGTCGGTCGTTACGGTCGGGGCGTCGATCAGCGGGCTCAACACGTACGTTGTCGAAAAAGTGAGCAAAGTCCTCGGCAGCAATCACTTCATGATCGCGCGCATGGCCTTCTCCGGTCACATGGACGACGACGAGTTTGAACGACGAAACCGCCGCAACAAGCGACTCAACTGGGACGATTACGAGTGGGTCCGCGATCATTGTGCTTCGTGTGCTGAAGTGGGGGCGGAGTCCGGAACCGGAACCGATCTGAAACAGGACGGTATCGAGTTTCCCGGCGCGCTAGTCTTCGGCGCCACGGCCAACATGGTCGACATCGAAGACAAGACAATCGAAACTGGACGCTTCATCTCAGACGATGAGGTGCAGCGCTCCGCGCTTGTGGTCGTGCTCGGAGGCGATATCAAAGAGAAGTTTTTCCCGAACCAGGATGCGATTGGGAAAACTCTCAAAGTCCGTGGCCTGCCAATGCGAGTTGTCGGAGTCGAAGAGAAGCGAGGTTCTTTCTTCGGCGACTCCTTCGATCGTCACATCTATATTCCCGTCACGACGCATCTACAGATCTTCGGTCGCAACGGTCTTCAAATACACGGCAAGAGCCGCAGCCGCGAGAATTTTCACACTGCGATCGAAGATGCGCGCGTGGCGATGCGCACCAAGCACCGGCTCAACGGCAATGAAGAAGACGACTTCGGCCTCGTGAATGTCGAAGAGCTGAATAATCAGATCGACGAGTTCACTGGCGCGATTGCCAAAGTCGTCGTTCCCATCACACTTATCACGCTGGTCGTCGGCGGCATCGTCGTCATGAACATCATGCTGGTCAGCGTCACTGAGAGAACTTTTGAAGTGGGACTGAGAAAAGCCGTCGGCGCTACGAGACGGCAGATACTGCTTCAGTTTCTAATCGAATCGGGAATTCTTTGCGCGCTCGGCGGAATGATCGGGCTGCTGATCGCGTGGGGAATCACGACGTTGATCACGGTGCTGGCGTCGATCACAATGACGATAACGATCTTCTACATCATTCTGGCATTAGCTGTATCGACGATAATCGGCATGCTTGCGGGAATATATCCGGCGTTTAAGGCCGCGCGACTGGATCCGATTCTGGCTTTGACTCAGGCGACTTAATGAAACTTCGGGTTCCAAAAGGTATTTTGCGCGAAACATTCACGATGGCTTTTGACAGCGTGCGCGGCCATAAGTTTCGCAGCTTTTTGACGGTGCTGGGTATCGTCATCGGCATCATGTGTGCGATCTGCATTGCTTCGCTGTTGACAGGCCTGCGCCAGAACATCGTCGCCATGATCGAAGAGTATGGAACGAATAACATCTACGCGTTCCATCTCTCCACCGGTCCACGCACGAGCGAAGATCGCTCCGAGCGCCTGAGAAAACCGTTGACAGTCGCAGACGCGGAAACGATCAAAGCACAGGCGCCTGCGGTCGAAGACGTTGCTCACGTAGCACCGAACGTCGGCTACGGTGGGGGAGCATTCGACGACAACGTCACTTACCAGGGACGCAACTACCGTTGGGGAAACACGCAGGGTGTTTCAGCAAATTACGCGAGCATCACCAACATCGCGCTTCGCGAAGGACGCTTCATCACCGACGCCGACGATCAGCAGCGCGCGAACGTCATGGTGATTGGCGTGAACGCAGCGGACGCGCTGTTTCCCGGTTACAACCAAATCGCAGGCGCGCAGGTGCGCATGGGTGGTTACAACTTCGAAATCGTCGGCGTGCTCGAGAAGCGCAAAGCAGGTTTCTTTGGTGAGAACGAAGAAGACAACGCAGTCTACATTCCTTTTCGCACCGCGCAGAAGATTGCGCCGGCAAAGGGCTATCTGCTGCTCGTGATTCGTGGTCGCACCGGACAGGTTCAGGAAGCCCTCGCGCAGTCGGAAGAGATCTTACGCCGGCGGCGTCACGTGAAGTTTGGCGATCCGAATAACTTCGATATCAAGACTGCTGATAAGTTTATCGAACAGTTTGACAGTATCACGGCGATGGTTGGTCTGATTGCGATTGCGATCTCGAGTTTGGGTTTGCTGGTGGGCGGCATTGGTGTGATGAATATCATGCTCGTGAGCATGACCGAGCGAACGAAAGAGATTGGTGTTCGCAAGGCGATTGGCGCGCGTCGTCGCGACATCGTGCGGCAGTTTCTGTTTGAAGCGATGATGCTGACGTTTCTTGGCGGCGTGCTCGGCGTGGTCTTGGCGATCGCGATTAGCCGAATACTGATGCTTCTGATTCCCAGTATGCCTGCGTCGATTCCTTCGTGGGCAGTGATTACCGGGCTCACAGTGTCGATTGGCGTTGGGTTGATATTCGGCGTGTGGCCCGCGCGCAAAGCTTCGAAGCTCGATCCGATCGAGTGCCTCCGTTATGAATAAATCCACAGATTACACAGATTGCTGTAATCTGTGTAATCTGTGGACCGCGACGTCGTCAAAGAATTCTTAACCTACCTTCAGGTCGAGAAAGGTCTCGCCCGCCATAGCGTCGAGAGTTACAGACGCGATCTCGATCGACTCCAAGCCTGGGCCAACAAGAACGGCAAACAAGTTTCCGAGCTGAGGCGTGCCGATCTGCGAAAGTGGATCGCGAGTCTTTCACGTGAAGGGCTGGCGCCTACGTCGATCGCTCGTGCCGTCAGTGCCACGCGCGGGTTCTACAAGTTCCTGATGCTCGATGGTCACATCAGAAATCATCCAGCCGAAGATCTCGATA
>DASUYO010000055.1:0-12895 GCA_036377375.1 Pyrinomonadaceae bacterium | reverse complement strand
GACGCGATGAGTTGCAGCACTTCAGCATACGTGACCCAATGATTAAAAAATCCGGTGGCGCGCCAATCGCGACCACGCGACCAGCCGCTGATGCCTAACTGGTCCAACGCGTTGTTCGCCGGGAGCAATTGCCCTCGCGGCACCTCGAGTTCAGGTGTCCACTCAACACGATAGATTCTGACCTTCGCAACAGGAGTCCCCGAGGCGAGCGCCGCGGCCAGCTCTTCAGGGCTACCGACTGGTTTTCCGTCAACTTCCCAGATCGTGTCGCCGTTAACGATCGGTGTCGGTTGCATGACTGTTCTCGTTCGAAAAACTGCTTCCGACAGCGGACTCGCGGGCGACACGGCTTGAACTTTCACGCCTTTGCCAATCGCCAGTTGTCCCGCGGTTAGAAACACATTGATCATGCACGATGCGATGAGCGTTAGCGCGAGCAGTCGCACCAGTCGCAGCGAGCGCACATTCTGAGATACGAGATACACGATCGTGAACAGGCTTGCGCCACGCATCTTTCCGATTGACATGACGGGGCTGTACGAAAAGATCCCGGATATTCCGCTGAGAATGAAGAAACCCAGCAACCAGTAATCAACTGGTGAGCGAAAGAGCTGCGGCCGCGGATAAACAGCGAATCGCGCGACCCAAAGGACCATTCCAAGCAGCCACGCTATCTGTGTTGCGGCAATGGAATGAGGTGCGAATGCGGCAATGAGAAAGAGGCAGCCAACGATAGCTCGTTCAAGCCAGGTCGAAATCTGCATACGCGGCATATTAGAATGGCCGTGGTCTACTAATCCATCTCAGCCGGGAACTTCAATGCGCTTCATCCTGCTAATCCTGTTAATCGTGTCTAATACCTTCGCTCAATCACCCACGCCCGCTGATCAAGTAAAAGCATTACAAGAAGATGCTCGTATCAAGGCGGCGTTCGATCACATTGATAAAACTCGCGACGCGATCTTGCGTGAATGGATCGCGATCACCGAGATCAACGCACCTTCAAAACAGGAACAGCAACGCGCGAAGTTCATCGAAAGCCTATTGCGCAAGTATAAGCTCGACATTCGTTACGATTCAGCCGGCAACCTGATTGCGACGCGCAAAGGAACGGGCGGCGGCCCGGTCACTGTCTTCGACGCCCACATGGACACCGTCTTCCAACCCGGTTTGAAGATCAAAGCTACTGTTCGCGATGGCCGCGTTTACGCGCCCGGCATCGGCGACGACACGCGCAACATCGAAGCGCTGCTTGCAACCATTCGCGCACTCGATGCTGCGAAGATCAAAACCAAAGGCGATCTCATCTTTCTATTCACGACCGACGAAGAAGCTGGCATGTCCGGCGCCAAGCAGTATACGAAAGACAACAAAGACAAGGTGAATTACTACATCGCGCTCGACGGCGGTTACGAAGGTTTCACCTACGCGGGCATTGGGATCAACTGGTATCGTCATCACTTTATTGGACCAGGCGGTCACACGCGTTCGCGCACGCCTCCGTACTCGGCTACATTGCCGCTCGCACGCGCGATTGCACGCATTTACGAGTTGAAAGTTCCCACCAATCCCTCGTCCAATTTGAATATCGGCATGCTTGGTGGATCCGAAGTGGTCAATGCGAAGGCCGCTGACGCGTGGTTTACAGTCGATCTTCGCTCGACGAGTAACGACGTAATAGCCGATCTTGAAACGAAGATCGCTGCGATCCTCGATGAAGAAGCAAAACGCACGGGAATGACTGTGAAGACTGACGTGATCTCTACGTCGCCTGCGGCCGTCCTGCCGGGCAATCGTGAATCAAATCTCGTGAAGATTGCGGAGGCAGTTCATCGCGCGATGGGTTTTGATCCGCCAATCGGAAATGCGGGATCAAACAATTCAAGCGCAGCGCTGTTGCAAGGGATCAGCTCAATCTCGACCGGCGCCGGACCATGTAGCGACGCACACGCGGTCACCGAGAACTGCGAAATCGATCCGCTCTACACAGGAATCAAAAAGATACTGCTGTTGGAAGTCGCCCTCGCGGGTCTCGCACAATAGACGCGACGGGCGGCCACGGAGGGCCGCCGCCCCTACAGGTGTGACCAATCACGCAACATCGTCGGAGGCGCCCGATGAGGAACAACTGTAGGGGCGGCCCTCCGTGGCCGCCCGCAGTGTGATCAGTGTCCCTGGCCACCGATCATGACAAAAGCAGTGCGCAGGATGATCTTGAGATCCAGTAACAACGACCAGTTCTCAATGTAAAACAGATCGAGCCGGACCATTTCTTCAAACGGCAACTGATTTCTTCCGGACACCTGCCAGAGGCCTGTCAACCCCGGCTTCATGTCGAGACGCTTGCGATGCCACAGCTCGTACGCTTCAACTTCGTAAGGAATCGGCGGGCGTGGTCCAACCAGGCTCATGTCGCCCAGCAGAACATTCAGTAGCTGCGGCACTTCATCGAGACTGGTTCGTCGCAACAGTCTTCCGACTCGCGTGATACGTGGATCGGCGAGCAGTTTGTAAGTCGGCTTCTGTTCATTGCCCACGTTCGCCTCTGCGCGCCCAGCGATAAACGCCTTTTGATACTCGCGATGCAGCTCTGAATCCGCACCGGCCTTCATCGTGCGAAACTTGTAGAGCAGAAAAAGCCGGCCATCCATCCCGACGCGCTCCTGCGTGTAGAAAACCGGGCCTTTCGAATCAAGTTTGATGAGCACGGCAATCAGCAGCCAGAGCGGAAACAAGAGCGCAATCGCAAGCGCAGAAAAGACTATGTCGAAAGAGCGCTTCAGGATTCGCGCGCTGCTGGAAAGCGGTTCGCGAAAGAGTCGAATCATCGGCAGCACGCCGATTTGATCGATCTCCGTCTTGCGTGGCAGGCAATTGAACAGGCTGGGTGCGATGCGAAACTCAACTCCGCGTCGACGTCCGCAGCGCATCATCACTTCAAACAACGCATCGGCATTTACGTCGGCATCAGCAATGATGACTTCGTTCGCACCGGAATCACGAATCACTTCGGGCAACGACTCGAGGGTGCCAATCACCGGAACGCCTTCGTAAGTGAGCTTCCCGTCGATCGTTCTGGTGTCGACAACGCCGATCACGCGATAACCGAGCGATGGCCGCTCGCGCATCTCTTGTATGAACAACGAAGCTTCCGAGCCGCGGCCGACAACCAGCGTCGGGATCAAATTGATCTGTCTGCTGCGAACGAACGTCTGCACCGCGCGCATGAAGAACCGCAGCGCGCCGACGATGAGCAGCACAAACGCGAAATCTACGACAAAGACACTCCGTGCATACGAAAACGCGCGAAACTGAAACCCGCCGCGATACAGGAACGCCGCAGCAACAATCAGCAGCGAACCGACCGCAGTCGCTTTAAAGATGCGGATGCCATCGTCGAAAAATGAGAACTCGCCACGAACGCGATACAGATTGCAGTAACGAAAACTCAGCAGCCGAATACAAACAACAAACAGTAACAGTGCGCCGTACGGCGCAAAGCGATTGCTCCACGCCAACCCCCTCGCAGCGAACACAGGAAAACCTTCGCGCGCGTAAAACGCGAGCATGAACGAGATTGCGGCAGCGAACGCGTCAGCAATGACGAGTCCGACTTTAACGGCAGGCACGATCCAGCGCGGCGCGCGCCCCGGCACACGCACCACGCTGGCATCAATCATCGATTCTTGAGTTTGTTCTGCTCGCACTATCAGTGGATCGTAATCTTCAGCCCACCTTGGAATGAACAAGTCAAAGTCATTCCAATATGAGCCGCACAACTTCATCAATAACCTCGCGCGAACGCCGTGGGTTCAGTATCGATTTCTTTTCAATCGAAAGCTTTAGCAGGTCATCAACGCTCGAAATGCGCCGCAACCTTCCTTCCCTCATCAACTCTTCATCAACCGCTGCCCACTGCCCTACATAAACACTTGCCGCAGGCACTCCAAGCGCCGCCGCCTCTCGATTGATCGTTCCTCCCGCACTGATCACCAAATCACTAGCCGCGATAAGGTTCGCGCCATCCAACGGCGTCGCGGGAATGATCAATCCCTTACCCGAATACGCGGCCCTTTGAGCGTCGTTTCGCGGCAGCAGTATCACCTGAACGCTCTCATTCACCAGTAACTTCATCAGCGTCTCATCAAACAGCGTGTTCTGAAAACGGTGATACAAAGCATCATGCGCCGGCGGCCGCATCAGGACCAGCGTATTATCCGGGTTCACACCAAGCTCACACAACTGCGCGCCAAACAAAGGGTCGGGCTGAAACTCAGCCAGGTACACATCTTCCTTCGTGCCGTGATAATGACAAACCTTCTCCGCAGCCGCACCAAAGGCGCGCAAACGTGCCGCTGGAAAACTCGCCGGCACGATAATGCGCGAAGCAAGCCGAAACGCTAGATGATTTGCCGGTTGATACTCGTAGTCCATCAGCGTCACCGACTTTATTCCCATTGCACGCGCAGCGAGGATTTGCGAGTACGAGTTGTGGCTGATTGCGAGATCGAAGTCGCGCTTGCGCGCCCATCGCGCAAGTGCCAAGGCACGACTCGCCAGACCACCAGCCTTCGCTGACACGGCGCGTCCGGAATGAGCACCAACGACGTGCGCCGCAAATCCAGCGGCCTGCGCGAGTGGAACTGTCTCGGCAAACTCGCGCGCAGTCGTCTCGATCTCGTGACCTCGAGCAATAAACCTGTTCGTTAACGCTTTGAAGAAAGGTACGTGAGGAGAGTTTGCGAGATCGATCCAGAGACGCATTTCGTCACCACTGGATTTCGACCAGCCTGCCGCGATCGCGCAAGGAAGTTTCGGCCGCTTCGATCATGTTGACCATGCGCAGCCCTGCTGGTCCATCCGTCTCGGGTTGCTTAGTATTTTCGATACAGTCGATGAAGTGCAGCGTTTCGGTTTGCAGTGCTTCGGTGTTGTCGAGCCGCGGCGCCCACATGTCACCGGAGCGATAACTGACCAACATCTTATAGACGTCTTCGGGACGTCCGGGCGTGACGTTTATACCCTTGTCGTAAAGTTTCAGTTTCTCACTTGGCTCGAGATCGTCGTAGAGGATCATCTTGTCGCTGCCGCCGATCAACGTGTGTCGCACCTTCACCGGAGTCAGCCAGTTGACGTGCACGTGAGCAATCTGCGCGCTCGAGAAAAAGAGTGTGATGTAAGCAACATTTTCCGGCTGCCCAGGCACGTGACTGATTCCCGTCGCTGAGATCGCCACGGGTTTTGCCGGAAGCACGTAATCCATGATCGACAGATCGTGGATCGCGAGATCCCAGATGACGTTCACATCGTGTTGAAAGAGACCGAGATTGACGCGCACTGCATCGTAGTAATAGATCTCGCCCAATTGTCCTGAAGCGATCAGCTCGCGAATCTTGCGCACCGCATCAGTGTAGACAAACGTGTGGTCCACCAGCAGCACCAGCTTGCGCGCGGCAGCTTCGTCAACAAGTTTGCGTGCCTCATCAGACCGTCCTGCGAGCGGTTTTTCAACCAGCACGTGTTTGCCGGCCTGCAACGCTTCCATCGCTAAACCGAAGTGTGTTGAAACGGGCGTCGCAATGACCACTGCATCGATCTCGCGATCGTTGATGAGCTCCGTAGAATCAGTGCACGTCTTTAATCCGGGGTACAGCTTGCCCAAAGACGACAGGCGCTCCTCGCGTCGATCGCAAACTCTGGTTACAGCCGAGTCGGGCGCGGCCATGAAGTTTCGCACCAGATTCGGCCCCCAGTAGCCGTAACCGATTACACCAATCCTGATCATCTCTTTCTGCGAACGTCTCCGATTACTCGCGCCGGTACACCCGCGACGATTGCAAAGTCAGGAACGTCTTTCGTGACAACCGCACCCGCGCCGATCAGCGCTCCTTCGCCAATCGTGACGCCGGCGATGATCGTTACGTTACTCCCGATGCTCGCCCGCCTCTTGACGGTTGTCTTCACTACTTGCCAATCAGCTTCAGTTTGCGGTGTACCGTCTTCATTAACCGCGCTCGGGTAGATGTCGTTGGTGAACATCACGCCGTGACCAATGAAGCATTCATCTTCGATGATAACCCCTTCGCACACGAAACTGTGTGACGAGATCTTGCAGCGCGCGCCGATCTTTGCATTTTTCTGGATCTCGACAAACGCGCCGATCTTCGTGTCTGAACCAATCGAACAACCGTAGAGATTGACCAATTCGGGTTGAACAATCCGAACGCCGGGCGCGAGTGTTACATCGGATGCGATTGGCATCGGTCAGTTTAGTTCCTCGAGCAAACGCGCCAGCGCATAGAGCATCCACGCCTGCGTCCAGCGCATATAGGGTTTGCGCACCGTATAAAAACGTCGTCGTTGATAATAAAAGAAACCGCGGCTGTCGCGCAGGTTTCGAATAGTCCACGATGCAACATTCCGGGCCAGCTTCAATGCGTTGTCATCGAGCGCACGACACTCCAGGAAAGTGACAATGGCACTGGCGGCTGCGTGTGCGTCCGCTGGATAAGGGTCGTCATCGTAGTATTTCGGCCACCCCTCCGCAAGAAAGAAGTTGTTCTTCCAGAATTGATAGCCGCGCAACAGTGTTGGTTGCAGCTCTTGTTTTGATGGCGAGACGTCAAGTATTCGTTTCAATGAAAACAGGATGTAGGCGGTGTGAAAGTTGTCGATCCAGGATTGTTTCGGGTCTGTGCCGTAGAACCATGAACCGTCTGGACGTTGGTTGTTGATGACGTAACGCGTAGCGCGCTCGGCGACTTCGAGTAGCTGGTTTTCGCCAGACATCTTTCCAACATTCGCGAGCACTTCCGCAGCAAGCAGGGTGGCGTTGAAGATGCGCGTGTCAGTGTTTGGCGCATAACTAAAACAGACCTCACTCTTCGTAGCAACCGGTCGCGGCAAGTCTTTCAGTATGAACTCACAGACACTTCTTAAATCCTGCACATCCTGTCCCGCTTCGATCAACGCCCTCGCCGCAAACGCTGTCGGAACAATTGTCGGCGTATCCCTCGGTGCAAAGAAATTTCGGCTTTGCCAATCGAAGTTATAACCCCAACACGCACCACTGTATCCATCAATCTTCATCGCCAGCAGTCCCGCTAAAAACTCACGCACCTGAGTCTCAGCTTCTTTAGTCTTCACGCGGCGATAGTTCGCAATCTGCGCTAACGCAAACAACGCGATGGCCTTCGCATTGCGCTCCGCAGGAACACGTGCGAGCCCGCGCACATCGGCAGGAGATCTTTTTACGAGTTGTGTCCAGAGAAGCCGGGCACTGCGTGATTGGGCGAGAGGAGTCGCCTGAAAGAGGCGACTGTTCAATGCGTCGAAAGGATCATGTCCGGCAAAATCATGCTCGCGGCACCAGGAGAATAATTCGTCGTATGCAGTCTGAAAATCAATCACCCTTGCCTGCTTCCGACAGAGGTTTCGATGCGCCGCGGCGTTTCTACAAAGCTTTCGTGCCAGAGCTCAAACATCAACAACGTCCAAAGCAGCTTGCGATGATTCGCAACACCGCGCTGATGTTCATCCTGCAAACGCGCAACGTAGTTTGGATTGAAGACACCGGCGCGGCGAACGCGTTCTGGCGACAACAGGTCTCGCGCCAGCGGCCGCAATTTCTCTTTTAGCCATTCCGCCACCGGCACACCGAAACCCTTCTTGCCTCGGCGCGTCACAAACGGCGGCAACATCTCTTTGACCGCTTTCTTCAGAATGTATTTCGTTTTCTGACCACGCAGTTTGTAATTGCACGGCAGTGACGCGGCAAACTCCGCTACTCGCGGATCGAGAAACGGTGCGCGCACTTCGAGTGACACAGCCATGCTCGCGCGATCCACTTTCGTGAGGATGTCTTCGGCGAGGTAGAGACGCGTGTCTATGCTCTGCATGCGTGTAACCGGATCGTTGCTGTCGCACTCTTCCGCGATCTGTCGCGCCTGCGCGTAGATCTCGCCGTCAGTCGCAGCCAGTGCTTCGGGCGTCAACAGTTGGGTTTGCTCATCCGGAGTGAACGAGCCAAACCAAACGTGATGACGCGCGACAGTGTCGTACTTGGCGCCCGTCACGAATCGCAGTGCCTTGTAATCGAAGGAGAGGTTCTTCGTTTTCACCGGCAACAGTTTTACCAATGGCTCAACAATAACGCTGCGCAACGGCGATGGTAGACGTTTATAAAACTCCGCCCAGCGCAGCCCGGAATACATTGGATAGCCGGCAAACAGCTCATCGCCGCCGTCGCCTCCAAGCGCTACTGTCACGTGCTTGCGTGTGAAGCGCGACAAAAGATAAGTCGGAACCAGTGACGGATCGCTGAACGGCTCATCCATCCACGCGCCGATTTCACTCACGAGGTTTGCGGCAAGATTTGCGCTCAATCGCTCTTCGTGATGATCGGTGCCTAGAAACTTCGCGACGCTTCGCGCGTACCCTGACTCGTCAAACGAAGCTTCGGCAAACGAAATCGAAAATGTCTTCACCGGTTCGGGCGACGCCGCGACTGCCAGTGCGGCAACGCTCGACGAATCGACACCACCTGACAAGAGAACCCCGAGCGGAACGTCCGACACCAGGCGCATACGAACAGCGTCCGCCATCAGCTCTCGCAGATGCTGCGCAGCATCTTCTTCGGACGGGACCGGCTCGGCAGTCTTGTAGCTGAGTTGCCAGTATCTTTCGACTTCCACTCGGCCGTCTTCGAGCGTGAGTTTGTGAGCCGCGGGAAGTTTGTTTATGCCTTGATAGATCGAAAGCGGCGCGGGCACGTAATCAAATGACAAGTACTGTCGCAACGCCTGAAGATTTAGTGCCGGTTTTACTGCCGGATGGGCCAACAGCACCTTCGGCTCTGAAGCGAAGAGTAATGTTTTATCGAAGATACCCCAGTACAGCGGTTTCTCACCAAATCGATCGCGCGCGACAAGCAGGCGCCGCCGGCGGCTGTCCCACAATGCAAACGCGAACATGCCGTTCAACTTGCGGATCATGTTGTCGCCATACTCTTCGTAGAGGTGCGGCAACACTTCTGTATCTGAAGCACTGCGGAAAGAGTGTCCGCGTTTTTCGAGCTCGGTGCGCAGCTCGCGGTAGTTGTAGATCTCGCCGTTGAGAATTACAGCGATGCTCCGGTCTTCGTTGAACACAGGTTGCTCGCCTGTCACGAGATCGATGATCGCGAGACGTCGCATACCAAACGCAACGCCGTTCGAGACGAATACTCCCTCGGAATCGGGGCCGCGATGCAGCATGCGCTCACACATCGCGTGCAACAGTTCCTGCGCGCCTTCAGGAGGGGGTTTGCGAGAATCGAGATTTGCCCAACCGGTGATGCCGCACATGATATTACCTGTGAGTCGATGATTTTGAGTTCTTGAAGCCCAATCGTTCGCGCACCGCATAGATCGCTTTCGCTTGCGACTCGTGATACGTACGAACGAGCATTTCGGCAAGCAGTCCCATTAGTAAAAATTGAACGCCAACCGCAAACATCACGATGCTCAGTATCGGCAAAGGAGTCTGGACGAAGTCAGCGCGGTGGAAAATCTTGAGAAAGACTGCATAGAGTCCACTCAAAAGAGAGATGACAAACGCGAGCATGCCAAACGAGCCGAAGACATAAATTGGCTTCGTTTGATAGGACGCCATAAACTTGATCGTCATCAGATCAAAAACGACTTTAAGTGTGCGCGATAGTCCGTACTTCGACTTACCCATCGTGCGAGCGTGATGTTCAACCGGAATTTCCGTGACGCGCGCGCCGGCCCACGCCGCATAGATTGGTATGAACCGATGCATCTCGCCGTACAAGCGAACATCTTGCAGCGACTCGCGACGATACGCCTTCAGTGAGCAACCGTAGTCATGCAGTGGTACGCCGCCAATCCATGAGATCAAACGATTCGCGATCATCGAAGGGATTTTGCGCGTGATCATTTTGTCTTTGCGGTTTTTGCGCCAGCCCGAGACGACGTCGTAACCCTCGTCGAGTTTGTCCAAGAGACGCCGGATGTCCGCGGGATCGTTTTGTAGGTCCGCATCCATCGGAATCAGCACCTTGCCTCGTGCCGCATCGATGCCCGCGGCCATCGCCGCTGTTTGACCGTAGTTTCTGCGCAGCGCGACCACGCGCACACGCGGATCGAGTTCAGCAATCTCGCGCAGGATCTTCAAACTTCCATCAGTCGAACCATCATCGACGTAAACAATTTCCGCAGAGCGGCCAAGCGTTTTGAGAGCTTCGTCTAGCTTTGCGTGCAGCGGCAGAAGATTGGGTTCCTCATTGAAGACCGGGAGAAACACTGAAACGTCAGGCGAATCCGTGCGCAGACTCGTCTGGTCTTCTTGTAATTGTTCCTGTTCGTCGAGAATCTCCATGAGTGGTTAGCGCGCCGGAACCATTGTAAAACAGTTTCACAAACCTCTCATCCTAAACCACTCGACAAAGCGGCGCAGGCCCTCCTCAATCTGTGTTTTCGGGTTGTAGCCGAGCAGCGCGCGCGCTTTTGAAATATCGGCAAAGGTTTGTGGAACGTCGCCTGGCTGTGCCGGCTGGCGATCGATGATCGCGGACGTGTCAAGCTCCTTCTCGAGAAGTGAGATCAATTCGTTGAGCTCAACCGTGCGCGATTCACCGAGATTGAACACTTCATAGTTGCTCTTGTCGTAGTCGATCGCAGCCATGACGCCGTCGATGATGTCGTCTACATAAGTGTAATCGCGGCGTGTGGTACCGTCGCCAAACACGGGTATGGGCTTTCGCTGGCTGATCAGCTTTGCGAACTTGTGAATCGCGAGATCAGGACGTTGGCGTGGGCCATAGACCGTGAAGAAGCGCAGACACACGCAGCGCAGACCGTATAGGTGAGAATAAGTGTGGCACAAGAGTTCGCCGGCGCCTTTGGTTGCCGCATAGGGCGATATGGGCTGGCGTATTGGATCGTCTTCGCTGAATGGTATCTTCGCGTTGATTCCGTAGACAGATGACGACGAGCCGAAGACGAATTGCTTGATGTTGTTGTGCCGCGCGAGCTCGAGCAGATTTAGTGTGCCGTTGATGTTTGTTTCCGTGTAGAGCTGCGGCTGTGAGAGTGATGGACGTACGCCTGCCCGCGCGGCGAGGTGGACCACGCAATCGAAGTTTGTCTCTTTGAGTACTTGTTCGAGTACGGCACGATCGCGAATGTCGACTTCGTGAATGCTGTAACGCGGATCTTTGACGTGCTCGCGGATGTTTTCGTGCTTGATTGCTGGATCGTAGAAATCGTTGAAGTCGTCAACGACAGTGACGTGCTCGACGTCGCTCGCAAGCAGTCGATCGACGAGATGAGAACCGATAAAGCCTGCGCCGCCGGTGACGAGAAGGTTTTTCATTCAGCCTTTTGTAGCATAAATCCACAAATGCCAGCCCCATTTTGAAGCCAATTGCGACTCGAGCGAGCGCGGCAGGAGCGGGCCCACGAGCGGCAGCCAGCGCTTGTTGAGAAAGTAAGTGCGCAGATCTACGTGCGCAAAGTTTTTGAAGAGCTCGCGCGCTTCGGCTCGCGAATAGACTCGGGCCAGCGGATTGCCCGCGCCGTCAGTGTTCCTGCTCAGAAATTCGTCAGAGCTTAAATATTTCGATTGAGACTTCAGTTGTCGTGCATGTTCGCGCAGGTTTTCTTCCGATTCGCCGGTTAAGAGATGGGCTAGTTTTACCCCGGCATTCCATCTCAGGAGTTGTACGCCGGTGCGGCGCAGCATGGAGATGTTGATGCGATAGTTGTAAGAGTCGCGATGATAGAGCATGACGACGGCTTTCCCACCGGGACGCAGCACGCGGTGGATCTCGCGAACGGCTGCGGCTGTATCGGGCGTGTGATGCAGCACCCCGTGTGAGTAGACGAGATCGAACGAGTTGTCGGGGAAGTCGAGGTGTTCGGCATCGGAGACTCGGAAAGTGCCGGGCAGATCGAACAATTCAAAGCGGCGTCTTGCCAGTTCGACAGCAGCATCAGTGAGATCGATACCCGTGTAATTGGCGCCCGCTTTGGCGAACTGAGCACCGTCAGTTCCGAGTCCGCAACCAACTTCGAGAACATTTAAATTTTTTGTTTGGGCAAAGCCGGCCGCTGCGGCAATATGCCACTCTTTTTTATAACGATGCTCTTCGACGAGTTCATAGAATCGGCGCGAGCCGGGTGGTGCATCGGCAAACTTGGTCCCACAGGGATTCGCTTGCCAAAATGCGCGCACCCGTTCTTTGAGTGTGGCATTGTTATCGGACATCTCGAGCTGGAAGGATAACAGCCCGAAATCAGACTCGACAAAACCAGCGCAACCCAAATCTCGCGCGCTGGAGAAGTTCTTTCCGCGGGAGCGCGTCGTGTCACACTTCCTGCCCTTGCGCCACAAGGCCAGCCTTGCTGGGCGAAGCCGCCATGAGGCGCAAGGATCAGGGAAGGCCGTCGGGGTGAGGTACCCAGATCCGGTACAGGACACCCACCTGTCCTCCAGTTGATTTTGCCCCCTCTCTCAACTGGTCCGGATCAAACGCTCACGCGAGATCAATCTCGCTATTGCCATTCGTCGAAGTTGCTCATAAAATCCTGCAACACCCACTTAACAGCAGAAGCGCTTAACGACGTGGGAGAATATACTCACGCCACAACGGAAAATCTTTAGAAGAATCTCAAAGAGTTCTCAACTCTTTCTTAGAGAGATTTCTTCCTCATAGGAGTGTATGCCTCATAACAACCTCAGCTACGAATTCGGACCATACCAACTCGATTTAAGTAAACGCGTGCTCAGTCGCAATGGTGAGACGATCTCGCTGACGCCAAAAGCCACCGAGATACTTGTCATGCTTGTGACTAATGCCGGCCAGTTAGTCGAGCGAGATGAACTGCTGCGA
>DASUYO010000054.1:0-10195 GCA_036377375.1 Pyrinomonadaceae bacterium | reverse complement strand
CGAGCGCATGGGTGACCCCAACACGCCTGAAGGAAAAGCACAGTTGCTGCGACAGTCGCCGTTAACTGCGGCTGCAAAAATCAAGACTCCTCTGCTCGTGGTTCAGGGAGCTAACGATCCACGCGTTAACAAACGCGA
Organism: Pyrinomonadaceae bacterium; assembly: GCA_036377375.1. Classification (GTDB taxonomy): domain Bacteria; phylum Acidobacteriota; class Blastocatellia; order Pyrinomonadales; family Pyrinomonadaceae; genus PSRF01. Next base: position 10,057 of record DASUYO010000054.1, on the reverse strand, counting down.
GTCGGACCAGATCGTTATCGCGTTAAGGGATAGAGGATTTCCGGTTGAGTATATGGTGGCACCCGATGAAGGACACGGCTTTGCCCGTCCGGTAAACAACATGGCGATGTTCGCCAGCGCCGAAAAGTTTCTGGCGAAGTATCTCGGCGGACGTTACCAGGAAAGTATGACTCCCGAAGTGTCTCAACGTCTGAACGAAATAAACATTGACGTCAAGACGGTGACGATGCCGAAGATGATGAGTGCATCTTCCGATGTTCCGAAACCTGCGGTAGATTTGCGGCCAGGTACTTACAACTACAAGGCGTCGATTGCTTTCGGAGGACAACAGATTCCACTCACCGTGAAGACAGACATCAAAGAGGAAAACGGCGCATGGACCGTCAATGAAACTGCTCAGACTCCGCAAGGCGAGATCATCGACGTCAGTACAATCGAGAAAGGGAGTCTGCTGCTGAAGCGTCGCTCGATTAAACAAGGTCCAATGTCAATTGAGATGGATGTTGCGCCGAATAAACTGAGCGGGTCTATGACGATGAACGGGCAATCGAAACCGATTGATGCGGATCCCGGTGGCGCTTTGTTTGCCGATGGAGCCGGCGCTTTTGATGTACTCGCTTCGCTTCCTCTGTCGGATGGTTACAGTTTGAGTTTTCGAAATTTTGATGTGATGAAACAGAAGCCTCAGATCAAACAGTTGAAAGTAGTCGGGTCGGAGAGCGTCACTGTTCCGGCAGGCACGTTTGACGCCTACAAGGTTGAGGTCATCGCCGCCGACAACGATGCAGACAAGCAGACTGTTTGGATTGATAAGGGAAGTCGAAAAGTTTTGAAGGTTTCTGCTGTGCTTCCGAGTCTTAATGGAGCCATCCTGACGTCAGAACTGACGCCTTAAGCTGATGAGCTTCGTTTCGAGAAAGGCCTGAACAATGTTGGATGTGGTCCTCAAGCGATTCGAGACGCCTGATGAAACGCGCCTTTTTGAAAAAGGAAGGTTCGACATTGTGCGGATCGGCGGTATGACGATTGGCAGGGCCAGCTATGAACCGGGCTGGAAATGGTCTGAACATGTGAGTCCCGTTGCCGGAACCGAGTTTTGTGAAGTCGAACACGTGGGACTGGTCCTTTCCGGACGTGCGGCGGCAGCAATGAAAGATGGAAAGGTAGCGGAGCTCACTCCAGGAACTTTGTTCTACGTGCCCGCTGCGCCGCACGATAGTTGGGTGATCGGAGACGAGGTTTATGTGTCGCTGCATTTTTTAGGCAGCGATCAATATGGGAAATGATGTGACGCTTGGGCATGGTCGGCATCACGCTGCACTAGCGGGTGGGTCAAACATTGGGACGTAGTTTTAAATCTGATTGCCCACCACCCGCTAATGCGAGGTGGTACCGACCGGTCCAACTTTAAACTCGCCGTTACTCACATGCTATCCCGTCCCCATCACCATCGAGGTGATAGATATCTCGGCCTATGACTCTGATCGGTCCTTTTACGTACTCCAGCCCGTTCCCACCTCCGCCAGCACAGTCAACGTCACTTGCTATTGGAACGCAACCAGAGTAGTTAGGATCGCAGACATGTGAATGATTATCCGGTGGAGCAATGTTCCTCGCCCCTTGGAAGAACTGAGCGTTTCTGTGTGGGGAATAAAAATTCCGTTGCGAGTAATCTGCGGTAGCTCTTTATCTCATAAAGTACTTGACGAAATATCCGGGATCGCGTAGCATGCCTGAGCGATGAAGCCGCGAACGAGCTATGACGTGACTATCATCGGCGCGGGATTGGCCGGACTTCAGTGCGCTCGCCTGCTCGGCCGACAAGGCCTCAACGTTCTCCTCGTCGATCGCAAGAACCATCTCGACCAGAAAATCCATACCACCGGAATCTTCGTGCGCCGCACGCTCGTCGATTTCGACATCCCGGACGACTGTCTGGGAGCTCCAATCAAGCACGTCACGCTTTATTCACCCGCGCTCCGGCCGCTGGGACTTGCTAGTAAGCTCGACGAGTTTCGCATCGGGCGCATGGGCCAACTCTACCAGCGTTATTTGCACCAGTGTTTACTCGCCGGTGTTCACTGGCTTCCGCAAACAAGTTACCTCAGCCATTCGGCAAACAGAGGCAAACTAATACTTCGACTCAGCTCCGGTTCGTCGACATGCTCGATAACGTCGTGCTACCTGGTCGGCGCGGATGGTGCACGTTCGCGTGTTGCCCGCGATCTAAAACTCGAACTTAATCGCGAATGGATCGTCGGTGTGGAAAGTGTTTTTCACGGAGCCGTGCTTGATGGGCCGCCGCGATTGCTTTGTTTTCTGGACCCGAAACTGGCGCCGGGTTACATCGCTTGGATTGCTCACGACGGCGAAGAGACGCACCTGGGTATTGGGGGCTATCCATCGTTATTCGATCCGATAGTGGCACTACAGGACTTTCGTTCGCGCGTCACAGGAATTATCGACTTGCGAAAGGCAAAACAGATCGAAACACGCGCCGGCCTGATTCCGGTAGGCGGCGTACTGAAGAACATCGCTAACTTAACCGGCCTGTTAATAGGCGATGCCGCGGGTGCCGTGTCACCGCTCACTGCCGGCGGTTTGGATCCCTGCATGCGTCTGTCTGCGTTCGCCGCAGGCGTTATCAGCGAGTATTTATCAACTGGCGATGTTCGGGTGTTGCAGACGTACTCAGGCGAACTATTTCGGTCGCGCTTTGCCTCACGGTTATGGGCACGTCGCATTGCTTCGACTTTCCGTCAGCCTCAACTGCTCGAACTGGGTTGTGCATTATTACGGCTGCCCGTGTTCAGTGGGATTGCGAATCACGTCTTCTTTGGCCGCGGTTCTTTTCCCGATGTGATGGACAACTTGCAACGACGAGCTACGATCGTTTCAGAGCCATTCGAACGATGCGGGTGAGAAGGGTGCTGTACTCGATGCCGGCATGTGCTGACATTAAGCCAAAGCTGCCGTGCGGTGCGGGTGATAAGTCAGGGTGCGAATTGGCTTCCAGAAACTTGAAGGTACCATCTGGTATTAATCTGAAATCGAAGCGAGCGTAGTCGCGCATGCCCAGGAGCCCGTAGATACGCTTGCTAATGCTCACCGCGTCCTTCATCTCCTTATCACTGAGGCGGGCCGGTGAATAACTCATACCCCACCGGGCCTGATATTTTGAGTCGTGCTTCACTCGATGCGTCTCAAACTGAGGAGCATGAGGCGTCAAGTTGTTGCGACAGCACTCCCGCGGCGGCAGCACTGAAAGCTTTTCATTTCCAAGAACGCAGACAGCGATGTCTCGGCCCTCAATGAACTCCTCGCAAATTAACGAGACATCAGATCGTCTGAAAATCTGATTCACTCGCGCGGCAAGTTTTTCCTGGTTGTGTACAACCGACTGTCTCGAGAGGAACTCTGAGCTTTCCCCAAAACGTGGTTTGACGATCAACGGAAATCTCAGATTAGCCGGAGGTGTCGCACCATTTCGCTCGAGAGTCATGAAATTCGGCGTCTCCATTCCAGCATTCTTAACGATCAGTTTGGATACTGCCTTATCGAGGCAAAGCGTCAGCGCGGCAGCATTCGAGCCTGTGTAAGGTATTTCGAGCAGGTCGAGAAGAGTAGCTATTATCGGGGCTTTTCTGCGATCCATTCCAAGGGAGGCCGTGAGGTTGAAGACGACTGTCGGGCGCGCGTTAACAAGCCGCGCCATGCTGGTTGGGACGTCCTCGCCGAAAGGGAGTACGACTATCTCGCGATTGTTGCCTTGTAGTCCGGAAGCAATAAAGTCCTGCTCGCTTCCTTTAAGCGTTTCAAATCTTCCACCCGGTCTTGCTCGACAAGCTTCCCAATCTACAAGGACAACAATGCGCATACTCAAGTTCGCCGATTCTTCGAGCTTGAGCACACAACCCATCTGAAGCTCAGGGGGTTGGTGTGTGAGATTTAATTAGATGCGCAACGCTTACATTGCGCCGATGGTCTTGCGTTTGGAACTCTTCTTTGTGGTCTTTCCTTTACCCTTCGACTTCGATTTCGAACTGGTCTTCTTCGTAGAAGTTTTTTTGGTCGCCATAGGAGATCCTCGTTCAGAATTTAGTCTTGCATCACGGTCCAACTGATCCGTGCTACAGAGTGAAAGAGCAACTGAGAACAAATGTCGATGTCATTCTATGCTGAAGTGTCGCCTTGTCAATACAAATCTGAATTTAAATCAGTCGTCGACATACTCATAAAACTCGTTGCGATAATTTCGCAGTGTAAGACGTCCGTCGTCATTCGAGATGACGTATTGCGGGCCCACGGGGATCTTGCCACCACCCGCTGGTGTATCGATGACAAATGTCGGGACCGCAAATCCACTCGTGTGACCACGCAGACCTTCTATGATTGCTATTCCATCTGCAACGCTCGTACGCATGTGTGATGTTCCTGCCACGAGGTCACAATGGTTTAGGTAGTAAGGTCTGATCCGCACTTTCATGAGTTCATGCATTAATTTCTTCATCGTCACAACATCATCATTAATGCCCTTCAAGAGTACTGTTTGGCCACCGAGCGGGATGCCGGCATCAGCCAGCCGCGTACAAGCTTCAGCAGCTTCAGGAGTGATCTCCTTTGGATGGTTGACGTGAATACTCATAAAAAACGGGTGATATTTCTTCAGCATCGTCGTTAGCGCGCCGTCGATGCGTTGCGGTAGAAAGATCGGGACTCGCGTATGAATCCGCAAAATCTCGATGTGTTCAATTGAACGGAGTGTTGAGAGTAGAAACTCGAGCTTTCGATCACCAATCGTTAGCGGGTCGCCCCCGGAAATTACAACGTCGCGAATTTCGTGGTGAGTACGAAGATATTCGAAGGCGGGCTCGAGCTCGTCGAAAGGAACTGTCTCCTCGATATGACCGACGATCCTGCTGCGAGTACAAAACCGGCAGTAGGCCGCGCAGTGAAGCGTGGGAAAGAAGAGAACGCGATCCGGGTATCGATGGATAACTGCCGGAACCGGCGTATGTTTTTTCTCTGCCAGCGGATCTACCTGCTCCGATGGCGTGACGACTAACTCTGCGGCGGAAGGAATTACCTGGCGTCGGATTGGGCAATCACTATCGTCAGGATCCATTAGCGTGGCAAAGTACGGCGTGATTTCCATCCGGAAGCGCTCAGTGGCGCGTTGAATACCGAGCTCTTCATCCGGCGTCAGCCGAAGCAGGGCGCGCAACTCATCCAGCGTGCGTATCCGGTTAGCCAATTGCCAATGCCAGTCGTCCCACTGACTGGCCAGCACGTTGGTCCAGCGCGACTTTATCTGACCGTTTACTTCCAGACTTTTTGCGGACAGCATATTTATCTCCTCGCGTGTGAGATCGTTGCTGCTTTCTCTGCTAAGCTCTTAGCCTGCGAAGCAGGCGTAAACATAAAGCCTGGGGCGTAAGCCCCAGGATCTCGGAATAAATGTTTTGCAGCCCGTGAAACGGGCGACAGTCTTAAAGGTTGCAAGCTTTCGCCCACTAACGCGGGCTCCATCCCTAAATGCAATCACAACCTGGGGCTTGCGCCCCAGGCTTTATGCTTTTGCCTGCTTCGCAGGCTGAGCAAAGGCCAATTCGACTTTTCAGGCACTCGGGGTTCTTTGCTCCGGAGGAGCAACATGTTTATAGCTCCTCCGTTAGTTACCGATTCCGCTCCGTGAGGAGCGGCATGTAACTGAAAACACCAAAGCACATTGCGCTTCGCTGGAGCGCGGAGGCTGATTAAAAATACGAGGCTATAAACATCGTGCTCCTTCGGAGCACCTCGCTAAGAACTCAACCTGTGACTAACCAGCAAGAGCCTGAGTCAAATCTTCCAAAAGGTCTTCAGGGTGTTCCAACCCGACTGATAACCGGAGCAAATTCGCTGGCGTCGTGCTGCCCTTACCTTCGGTCGATGCACGATGCTCGATCAAACTCTCGGTGCCTCCGAGACTGGTCGCGTTGATGAACAGAGCCACTCGTGACGCGACACGCACGGCTTCATCGCGACCTCCTTTCACTAGAAAAGAAAGCACGCCACCGAAGCCGCTCATCTGCCGCGATGCAATCTCATGACCCGGATGCGACGCGAGGCCCGGATAGTAAACATCCTCGACATACTCGGAAGCGCTGAGAGCAGACGCGAGAAATGCCGCGTTTGCAGAGTGTTTCTCCACGCGACAATGAAGAGTGCGCAAGCCTCGCAACACCAGCCACGAACCAAAAGGAGATGCCACGGCACCGAGCACGGTTCGAGTTCTGAGGAGACTCTCGTAAAGCGAATCACGGCGCTTGAGCACCAGGATACCTCCCTGGACATCACTGTGGCCTCCGCAATACTTCGTCGTGGAATGCAAAACAATATCCGCACCGAGTTGCAGAGGCCGCTGGAGCACCGGCGTCGCGAAGGTGTTATCGACGAGCACCTGGGCGCCCGCTTCATGAGCGATTTCGCTAATGGCGCGGATATCTGAAATCTTTAAGAGCGGATTAGACGGGCTCTCGAGCCAAACGAGTTGTGTATTCGACTTTATTGCTTCTTTAACTTTCGCGGGATCTTCAGTTCCTACGAATACAGTCTCGATTTGCCATTTAGGCAAGTACTCCCGGGCCAGATGGCGGAAATCAACATACATGTCCTCCGGAAAGATCACATGTGAATTTGGCGCAAGCGATTGAAGAACTGCGGCTCCGGCGGCCATTCCGGACGAGAATACAAGCGCCGCTTCCCCACCCTCCAACTGTCGCATCGCTTCTTCGAGTCGTGCCTGAGTAGGATTATTCTCGCGAATATATTCATATCCAAAAGGCTGTTCGTTTGCTGGTCCATGGTCGTAAGTAGTTGACAGCACGATCGGCGGCGATACTGCACCCGTGCTTCGATCAATTTCAGCTCCCGCACGGACCGCAATCGTTTCAAAACGCAACCTTCATCTCCTTCTGAACTAACTCAGACTTAAAGAAAGGGCGCAGAAGTTGTTCACTAGCCTGCCACAACCAATTGACAAGCACCGGATCTTCCGCAGCAATTGCCGCCGGCGCCGGACGGCAATCGACAAAATAACTGCCATTCACTCCTGTCAGATCGTTGGCCTTTGCAAGATAAACGGAAGTACGCGCACCTTGCTCAACGGGATCACCAGTTATGCCCCACCCGACATCGAGCAGTCGCGTTGTGATTACGCCCGGATCAACTGCGTACGCAGTGACAGAGGTTGACGACAAGCGGTCGGCCAAGCCAACAGTGAATAGAACATTCGCGAGCTTCGAGGTTGCATAGGCAGCATAGCCTTCGAGGTCGGTAGCAAAACTGAAATCTTCAGTCTTTAGGGGTACCTTATCGTGTGCGCTGCTACTGACGGTGATGATGCGGCCCTGCGGAGCTGCTTTTAGAGCCGTCAACAATTCTTTCGTGAGCAGAAAAGGGGCGAGATGATTCACCGCCATCGTCAGCTCAAAACCATCACGAGTGAGAATTCGATTGTGTTCGTACACACCGGCGTTATTAATGAGCACGTCGAGAGTGGGCGCTATCGTTCGAACCTGCTCCGCAAGATTCAGAACTTCAGCCATAACGGAAAGATCACCCCAGACTGGTTCGGCACGGGCAGAGCGTAATTGCTCCACCGCTTGTGTGGCCTTTGTTAAGGTTCGCCCGTGTACGATCACGCGATAACCATGACTGACTAGCTGTCTGGCAGTTTCATGACCGATACCCGCAGTGGCTCCGGTTATAAGTACAGTTTTCATGTTAGTTAGCTGCTGCTAGTTTGCTGACAGTATTTGAATGGGAGTGCACGAAACGAGCTGCTAACGTCCGTTCATCGTGTTCCGGAAATGAGATTGTGCTGCTCTGAAGTAATTGTTCGAATCTGTCGCGACGGTAGTAGCGCTGCGCATCGACGAGGATGTTAGTCAGGTCACCAGATCCCGAAGCCGGCGGCAGCAAAGCTCTAAGCAATGTCAAGTCAGAAGCACCGTCAGTGGAGCGTATGTCTTCGAGCATCGCGCAGAGATCCGGATGGGTGACAACTCGTAGCGGCATTCCCGCTTCGATAAGGCAGTCAATAATAGATCTAAAAGAGATCGATCTTTGCTGCATGACGTGAAAAGTCTCTCCGGCAGCAAGACCGTTGCCGATGCAGTAAGCCATCGCTTTCGCTACAGCATCAACAGGCGTCCAATCGAAAGAGAATGATGAGGTGGGAAACACTCCCAACCGCACGCAGCCGTTAAGCAATAAATTGATAAACGACTTGTTGTTCGAAAGACCGGTTTCAGAACTTGGACCAATCTCGCCGAGGCGATAGATGGTTGCAGAAAGGCCATTCGCTTCCACTTTTCTGATCAGGTTCTCTGCAACTGACTTCGACTGCTGATAGCCTCCAAGTGGAAGATTTCCGGCATTGGGTACATCAGATTCCTGGATCAAATCCGAGTGATTGCCGTTTGTCGGTATCTCAAACACAGAAAGCGTCGAAACATAATGCAAATGCTTCGGGATCTTGCTGGTTGCCAACCTGATCACTTCCATCGTGCCTGTTACATTGTGCGGGCGATGTTGAGAATAACTTCGCAAAAGATCAACCATTGCGCCGCAATGCACTATGCTGTCGATGCCCTCCTCTAATTCACTCCACGTCGCCGGCTCCAAACCCAGATTTGGTTTTGAAAGATCTCCCGGCACTACGATTAACCGCTTCGCGAAAGCGTCGCGCCACAGTCCGTATTGATCAAGCGCCTGGCGGCATCGTGTAGCAGCATCACTGTCTCCGTCTCGCACCAGAGCTGTTATTCGTGCAGAGGTCGATTGCAAGAGCTCAAAGAGCAAGTGCGCGCCGACAAATCCAGTTGCACCGGTAATAAGAATTTCTTTAGGGCGCGAACTAGCCATCGTTCGGTATGGAACTTTGATGTCATTCGCCAGTTGAGATTCCAGTTCCCAGTCAACGGTGCTCTTTGATTCGGCTGCTCCTCGCTCACTGATGCCGATTGCGAGGTCGTGCACGGTGGGCCAGGCGTAAATGTCGCCGACTTCGAGTTTGATATGACTATCGACTCCGGCTCCGAGTGCGACTTCAAGTGCAGAAAGCGAATCACCACCAAACTCAAAGAAGTTGTCGTCGACTCCCAATCTGTCAGCACTCAAAGCGTTGCGAAATCTATTTAGCAACTCTTTTTCAACTGACGATATGGATTCGTCATCATCTCCATTCTGCGGCATTGTCTTAAGCGAGTTGATGAGACTTTGCCGGTCGACTTTTCCATTTGGCGTCAATGGTAGTTCGGCACGAAAAACGTACTCGTTCGGCAGCATGTATTCGGGCAGCAGTGTTGACAAATAACGCCTGAGAATATCTGCCGACAATAAATTCCGAGAAGTCACGAAAGCGCACAGTTTCTTTGTATGAAGCGCTCCCTTCTCGATCGATACCACCACCGCCTCGTTCACGTGTTCGTGGCTAAGCAGAGCATGTTCGATCTCACCCAACTCGATGCGAACGCCGTTCACTTTGGTCTGATTGTCTACGCGGCCACAAAAACAGGCTCTTCCTCGCGAATCCAGACGACCGAGATCACCGGTTCGATAAAGTTTATCGCCGGGAATTGCAGGAATTGGATTTGCGATGAACGCCGCATCGGTTTTTTGACTGTCACCGAGATAGCCTGTACCCAGACACTCTCCTCCAATAAAGATCTCACCGACCTCACCTGAAGGTACCGGCTCGAGGTGTTCATCCAGAATTGCCAGGAACGTATTATCAATCGGTAAGCCAAGCGGAATATCGCTGCTGTCTTCTTCAGAAACATCGTGAAACACCATTCCGATTGATGCTTCAGTTGGACCATAAGTATTGGTCAAGTGTACATTTGGTAATAAGCGACGGAACTTATTTACCGTCTTCACATTGATTGCTTCCCCGCCGATTAACAGACATTGTAGCGACGAGAGTTTTTCAACCAGAGAGCGACTGGAATCAATCATTTCCACCAGAGCATTAAATATTGACGGCACGAAGTCAGTCATCGTGATCGACCGC
>DASUYO010000053.1:0-5939 GCA_036377375.1 Pyrinomonadaceae bacterium | reverse complement strand
TCGAATGTCTTCATCGGCCTGCCGTTTCTCGAGCACATGCTGGAGCTGTTTGCCAAACACGGGCTGTTCGATCTGAAGATTACCTGCAAAGGCGATCTCGAGATCGACGATCATCATTCAGTGGAAGACATCGCCATCACGTTGGGCCAGGCGTTGGTCCAGGCGCTCGGCGATAAGACCGGAATCAATCGCTACGGTGAAGCAGTGGTGCCGATGGATGAAGCGCTTTGTCGATCGGTGATCGATCTTTCGGGCAGGTTCTATCTTGTTTATGAAGTGCCCACGCGGCGGCATATGATTGGGAATTTCTCGGTTGAGCTGGCGGAGCATTTCTGGCGATCGTTTGCGGAGACAGCGAAGTTTAATCTTCATATCGATTGCCTGCGCGGCCGGAATACGCACCACATTCTCGAAGGCACGTTCAAGGCCTCCGCGCGCGCATTGCGACAGGCGGTCGAGCGCAACAGCCGCATCACGGGCATTCCGAGCACGAAGGGCGCATTGTGAACCATGAGTCAGGTGGTGATCATCGATTACGGCGTCGGTAACCTGCGGTCGGTTGAGAAGGCGTTTGCGGCGACGGGTTGCGAGGCCATTGTTAGCAGCGATGAAAGTATATTGCGCGCAGCACGGCGACTTGTGCTGCCTGGCGTCGGCGCGTTTGCGGCGTGCATGCAGGCGTTGAAGGAAAGGGGTTTTGATCGGCTGGTGAAGGAGAGAGCAAGCGAGGGCACACCTCTGCTCGGTGTTTGTGTTGGTATGCAGTTGTTGTTTGATGAGTCTGAAGAATTTGGATCGACGGCTGGGCTGGCATTGTTACGCGGAAGCGTGCGCCGGTTTGATAACGATCTGGTTGTGCCGCATGTCGGATGGAATCGGATTTATCAAAAGCGAGCGCACGCGTTGTTTGAAGGAATTGCGGGTGGATCGTTCTGTTACTTCGTGCACTCGTTTTACTGCGAGACGGCTGATGAGAAAGTCGTCGCTGGTGAGACTGAGTATGGAAGACGATACGCGTCCGTTGTCGCGCAGGAAAATATTTGCGGGGTGCAGTTTCATCCGGAGAAAAGTCAGGACGTTGGGTTGAGTATGCTGAAAAACTTTGCCACAAAAATCCGTGTATGAAATCCGTGTTCATCTGTGGTTAATAAGATGTTGGCTAAGCGAATCATCCCCTGTCTGGACGTTGACAACGGCCGCGTCGTCAAAGGCATTCGCTTTGTCTCGTTGACCGACGCCGGCGATCCGGTGGCGCAAGCAAAGCGCTATGATCAGGAAGGCGCTGATGAGCTGACGTTTCTTGACATCACCGCCTCCTCGGATCGTCGAGACATCGTTGCGGATCTCGTGCGGCGCGTGGCGGATGAAGTATTCATTCCGTTTACGGTTGGCGGCGGGTTGCGCTCGGTCGAAGACATTCGCGCGATACTGCGCGCCGGTGCCGATAAGATCACTCTGAACACCGCCGCCGTCGAAGATCCGGAGTTGATAAAATCCTGTGCTGAGACTTTCGGAAGTCAGTGCGTGATCGTAGCGATCGATGCACGCCGGCATGAGCGAGGCGGTTGGGAGGTTTACACGCACGGCGGGCGCAAGAACGTGCGACGCGATGTTGTCGAATGGGCCATGCACGCTGAGGAACTCGGAGCCGGCGAGATCCTTCTGACGAGCATGGACTGCGACGGCACGCGTAACGGTTACGATATTGAATTGACGCGTACGGTCTCGAGCGCGGTGCGGATTCCCGTGATCGCGTCCGGCGGGGCGGGCAAGGTCGAACACTTTTACGACGCACTGATTGCCGGCGGCGCCAGTGCTGTCTTGGCGGCTTCACTTTTTCACTTCGGTGAGTTGTCGATTGGTGAGGTGAAGACTTACCTGAGAAGTCGCGGAGTAGAGGTGAGATGAGCGAGATCAACTTCAACGAGATTCGTTTTGACGAGCGCGGGCTAATACCTGCCATCGTGCAGAATGCAGAGACTCGCGAAGTGCTCACGCTCGCCTACATGAATCGCGAGAGCCTCGCACGAACCATCGAGACGAAGCAGACGTGGTTCTGGTCGCGCTCCAGACAGGAGCTTTGGCACAAGGGCGAGACTTCGGGTAACACGCAGGAAGTTGTGAATCTCGCGTTCGACTGCGATCGCGACGCGATCATCGTTCTCGTCAAACCGGCAGGTCCTGCGTGTCACACTGGCGCCGTGTCATGTTTTGATGTTGGTCCGCAACAAAATGCGATTGGTCCATTGCTGCATCAACTTTACGAGCTGATCGAAAGTCGAGAGCGTGAGCGCCCGTCCGGCTCTTACACCACTTATCTGTTCGATGAAGGGCTCGATAAGATTCTGAAAAAACTCGGCGAAGAGTCAGCAGAGACGATCATCGCGGCCAAGAACGACGGCAACGCGAGGCTAACTTCGGAAGTTGCAGATCTGATTTATCACTTGCTGGTGTTGCTGGTTGCGCGTGGTGTCAGTCTCGGAGAGATCGCAGACGAGCTCGGCCGGCGCAGGAAGGGTGACAGTGAAAACCGGACTTGACGAGTTGCTCGAATTCGCAGTCGATCTGAGCCGCGGTGCCGGTGAGATCACTTTGCAGTACTTTCGCAAGAAGCCCGAAACGAGCAGGAAGTCAGACGGCAGTTACATCACCATCGCAGACTGGCAGTCGGAACAATACCTGCGGCGTCGAATCGCCGAGGCGTTTCCGGATGATGGAATCTTGGGCGAAGAAGAAGGCGAGTCGTATGGTAAGTCAGGGCGGCGTTGGATCGTGGATCCGATCGACGGCACATTTGCGTTTGTGCATGGTGTACCGTTTTTCGGAGTTTTGATTGCGGTGGAGATCGAAGGCGAAATAAGCGTCGGAGTTGTAAACATACCTGCACTCGATGAGATTGTTTCGGCTGCGAAGGGGCTCGGATGTTTTTTGAATGGCGAGCCGGCGAGAGTATCAACTACTGCTGAGCTCAAGGACGCGCTCTTGTTGTCGACAAACTTTTCTGCTTGTGCGCGCTACGGCTTCGGACGCGCGGCGGAGTTGCTGCAAGCTCGCGCGAAAACGAGCCGCACCTGGGGCGACTGTTATGGTTATGTTTTGGTCGCGACTGGGCGCGCGGATGTAATGCTCGATCCGGTGATGAACTTGTGGGACTGCGCGCCGTTATTGCCGATCATGGAAGAGGCGGGCGGCACGTTTACCGATTGGCGTGGCGTGCGCACCGCCGCGGGCGGCAACGCGATCGCCACTAATGGCGTGTTGTTTGACGAGGTAATGGACCTCGTCTGTGGCCGGTGAGCTTGCATTTTTTGTAGGGGCGGCCCTCTGTGGCCGCCCGTCATGCGGGCTCGAGACGCTTAGGCAATAAGACGGGCGGCCACGGAGGGCCGCCCCTACAGTTGTTAATAACGATGCTGGTGATCCCTGCGATTGATTTGAAGAATGGCCGGTGCGTGCGACTGTTGCAGGGGCGGAAGTCTGAGATGACTGTTTACAATCAGAATCCGATCGAGGTGGCAAAAGACTTTGCCGCCGCAGGCGCGGAGATGATTCACGTCGTCGATCTAGACGGTGCATTCAACGACGCAGACTCACCGAATCGCGCAGTCGTAAGAAAGATTATCGAGGCAGTGGACGTGCCGGTTGAATTCGGCGGTGGCATCCGTTCGCTTGACGATGTGCAACAACTTTGCGACGCCGGCGTGGCGCGCGTTGTTCTCGGAACAATCGCTGCTGAGTCACCATCGGCGTTGAGAGATTTTGTGACGAACTTTGGCTCGCAGATCTGCGTCGGGATCGATGCGCGCGACGGGCGCGTGATGACACGCGGTTGGGAAGCAGCGACGCCATTAACAGCCGTCGATCTGGCGCGATCGGTTGCGGAGTCTGGTATCGAACGCATCATTTACACGGACATTGCTCGAGACGGCACTCTCACCGGACCAAACATCGAACAGACACTCGCGGTTGCGCAATCGGCCAACGTGCGCGTGACCGCATCTGGAGGTGTTTCCAGTCTCGATGATATCAGGCGGCTGCGGGAAGCGGGAGATGCGCGTATTGACAGTGTGATTGTTGGGAAAGCTTTATATGAGGGAAGGTTCAAATTGGAAGAGGCGCTCGAGGCCGCGGATTAAAACAATGGATAAACACCGATCAGAAATATTGAATGGAAGCGTCGCGTTTGTGACGGGAGGTGGCACGGGGATCACGGGTGGTGTAGCGCGTGCGCTTGCTGAGGCGGGCGCTGCTGTCGCACTCGTGAGCCGCAAGATGGACCACCTGCAACCCGCCGCAGATGCGATCAACAAAAACGGCGGCAAAGCGTTCGCCGTTGCTGCTGATGTGCGCCAGCCGGAAGAAGTCGAAAAGGCTGTCGCACAAACCATCGAACACTTCGGCAAGATCGATATTGTCGTTAATGGCGCCGCGGGAAATTTCCTGTGCGCGGCGGAAGAGCTATCGCCCAACGGTTTTGGTACTGTGGTCGATATCGATCTCAAGGGCACGTTCAACGTTTGCCGTGCCGCCTTTGCACAACTCAAGGAACATCGCGGGCAGATTCTAAACATCAGCGCGACGCTTCATTACCTGGGAACGCCGATGCAGCTTCACGTGTCCGCAGCGAAGGCCGGCGTTGATGCCCTGACGCGCAATCTCGCGGTGGAGTGGGGACGCTACGGCATACGCGTGAACGGAATCGCGCCTGGTCCAATCGAAGATACGGAAGGAATGAAGCGTCTCGTGCCGGAGCCCATTAAAGAGCGCTTGCGGAAGAACATTCCACTCGGACGCTTCGGGCGGATTTCGGATATCGAGAAAGCGGCAGTGTTTCTCTGTTCTGACGCGGCGAGTTTTATTAATGGCGTGGTGTTGGTCGTCGATGGCGGTCATTGGCTTACCGGCACTCGTCTCGCGTAACACAAATGCTCGATCTGCAACCACCATCGTTCGAAGCGTTCGTGCATGAGGCGCGGCAGGGAAATGTTGTTCCCGTTGTGCGCTCGGTGCTGGCGGATTTGCACACGCCCGTCGGCACGTTTATGCGCATCGCAGGTGATTCGCCGTACGCGTTTCTGCTCGAATCCGTTGAAGGTGGCGAACGAATCGCGCGTTACTCATTTCTCGGTGCGCAGCCGGAGTTGATTGTGCGCGGTAAAGGTAGGCAGACCGAGATCGAGCGCGACGGCAGGACTGAATCGTATCCGATCGTCGCGACGCAATGGGTTAGAGATTACTTTCGCGGACGCTCGCTGGCGCGTCGACCGGGTCTCGTGCCATTCGCGGGCGGTGCGGTCGGATACATTGGCTACGATGCGGCACAGTGGTTTGAGCCTGCGCTTCGTGACGACAACACGCAGCCACTCGATGGACCAACGGACGCAGTCTGGATGTTTTACCGCAACGTGATCGCCTTCGATCGCGTCAAGCAGCGATTGGAGATCGTGTCGATCGTTTTCACTGAAGAGGCGGGCGGCAGTTACGAGCGACTGCGAGAGCTTTACGATCGGGCAGTCGCGCGTACCAAGGAGGTAGAAAACAGGATCTTCGACAGTGGACCTATGCCGGCACTGACGCGCGGTGAGAATGGCGGAAACATTTCACTGCAATCAAACTGGTCGCGCCGTGCTTTCGAAGACGGCGTGCGGCAGATCAAGGATCATATCGCTGCGGGCGATTGTTATCAGGTGGTGCTCTCGCAACGATTCTCGGCGAAGTTTAGCGGTGAGCCGCTACAGATTTATCGCGCGCTGCGTGCGATCAATCCTTCGCCTTACATGTTTTTTCTTCGTTTGGGCGACGAGACGATTGTTGGCGCATCGCCGGAGATGCTGGTTCGTTGTCATGGACAGCGACTCGATTACCGGCCGATTGCAGGAACACGAAAGCGTGGCGCTACAGAAACAGAAGACGCGATGTTGAGTGAAGATCTGAAGTCA
>DASUYO010000052.1:0-2309 GCA_036377375.1 Pyrinomonadaceae bacterium | reverse complement strand
AATTTAGTTCAGAGTTCAGCCTTTAGGCTGCTGCTTTCGACAGACAAGCTAAAGCTTGAACTCTGAACTAAATTACTCCCTCTGTATTTGTGCTCTTTTGCGGCCTTAATTGCCCATCGTGACCTGGCGCTGGAGAGCGATCGCTTCCGGATTGTTCGGATCGATGGTGATGGCGCTCAGCGCGTACTTGCGCGCCTCGCCTCTGTCACCGCGTTCAAGAAAGATCTTGCCCAAAAGAATGTGTGCATCAATGAGTTTCGGATCCCAGAAGATCGCGGTCTTCAAAGCAGCTATCGCCGCTTCCTGATCGCTGCGACGCAGATTGATGCGTCCACTAAGCAGGTAAGCTTCTGCATTTGTCGGCTCGATCATCACCACACGATGAAGCTCGGGTAATGCTTCATCGTCACGTCCGGCCTGGTAGAGATCGCGAGCTTTCACCAGCAAGTCCTGCGTAGCTGAGCTCGGTGATCCCATCGCGGCGGTTATGTTCTTTTCGCGGTCCAGACCGAAAACTTCCTCGCGATTCAACACATCGCGCATGCGCACGTTAACGCCGCTCGTGGTCTGTGACTTTTGCCATTCCGTTTCCCACTTCGCATAAGCAGTGCGCAGGTAGCGGCGCGCCATGTCGTCAGCGGCAGTGGCAGCTTCCGTGTTGCCAAGCTTCGCCAATGATTTCGCAAACAGGAAATAAGCCTGCCCATCCTGCTGATCGGACGTGATCACCGGACGAAAGTGTTCGGCGGCTTCGGAATACTTTCCGGAGAGAAACAGAGCATAGCCGTAGTTGAAGTTCACCATCTGATCCGCCGGCGCTGACTTCGACGCCTGCGCGAGAAATTCAATACCCTGATTCAACAGCCGCGTGCGCTCATCCTGTTTCTTGTTCTCTCTTGCGGCCTGAACTGCAACTGCTCCGGCGTTGTTGTAGACAGCAATCAGCGGCAGATCACTCGAAAGCGGTACCACGGTCGCCAGTGCGCGTCCATAATCGCCGAGCTTTGTATAGCCAAGACTCGCGTAAAACGCTGCTTCCGCGTAATGAGGCTCTTTCTTCTGAAGCCTTGAGAAATACTCCGTAGCTTCTTTCCAGTTGCCGAGACTCATATAACCTCGGCCCAACTCGAAAGCTGCCTGCGGGTAGACGGCCCCTCCGAGCGATTCGGCGTAGTAGTGCAGCGCATTCTTCAAATAGTTCGCGCGCAGCTCGGACCGAAGCGGCAGCTGCACCGCTTTCACGTACGCCTCAAACGCCTTCTGCGGAATTTTCGTGGCTTCCTGAACGATCTGGTTTTGCGAATAGGGCAGCGCCTTGTCGCGTTGATAAAGAATCTGATATGCGAGACGGCCGTGAATGTCCTGAAGCGTGGTCAGCAGGCCACCGTAATCGAACTGTCGCGTGGCCCAACCACCGTCCATTACTTCGCCAAGAGTGCGGCCTTCGTTGACCTTGATAACACGCGAAGTGACCTGCACGTAAGCATCCCCGGTCTGCTTCTCGTCTGTGGTCGCAGGTGGTGTTACTGAATAACTGCCGACGACGATCATCGTGGCCTTCGCCTGACGCGCAAGTTTGATCGCGGTCGCTCGGGAGGGAATCACGGTCTCGGGTAGACGAAGTTGCTGATAAGCAAGCTCGCGCTCGTCGCTGGAGACGACCACCAGACCAGGCTTGTTCAATAGCTCCGCAAGTGCGTCCGCAAAGCTCTCGCCGACCCAGTTGTATTCAGGGCGATTCGAGGTGTTTTCAAACGGCAGCACCATCACCACGTCAGCGGCGGGATTCTGTGCCTGAACGTGTGAAAACGCCGGGAAAATGGTGACTGTTAATAGGAGAGAAAAGGTCAGTTTAAGGCTTATAAATCGCATGCCCGTAACTGTATCACAGCCGCAGATAAACGCAGAAGAACGCAGATCTGCGTAAATCGGCGTTAATCTGCGGCCTACATCGAATAGGCCACTGAAACCTCATCATCGCAGTGATCGAGATTCAAATCCGGCTCTGAATCGCGACGCGCATCCTGGGCGAGGAGATGCAGCACCCCTTCGTTATTGACTGGATTCGAGAACAGATAACCCTGACCATATTCGCAGCCCAGCAGCCTGAGTTGCCGGTACTGCTCTTCTGTCTCGATCCCTTCCGCGATGACTTCCATGCCGAGGTTTCGCGCGAGTGTGGAGATCGTGCGAACGATGGCATTATCGTCGGTCGTCAGCCGCATCACGAAGGAGCGATCGATCTTGAGATAGTTGAGTGGGAAACGATGCAGGTAGCTGAGTGACGAATAACCCGTGCCGAAGTCGTC
>DASUYO010000051.1:0-16481 GCA_036377375.1 Pyrinomonadaceae bacterium | reverse complement strand
GGCGCGTGGATCGACGAGAACGCGTACGGGTACACCTGCCTTGAACTTGGCGATAATTTTGTTGGCGTAAGACGTGTCCTGCATGAACCAGAAAGCGACGTCGATGCCAACGTTCTCGTTGTCGATTAAGCTCCAAAGCGGAGCTCTACAGTCTTCAAAAGCCGGGTCGCATAGACGTTCTTGTGCGTGAACGCTGCCAGAGAGGAATAGGACAAACCCGAGGAGGCCTGCCGCAAAGAGATGTTTCGTGTTCGTGCGGAGTTCCATGGATGCCCCCTTGTATTTGAGAGGTTCCAAGTCGTGCGAATCGACCAAAGACCCACGACGAGTAGAGCAGGACAACTTCAGTACTCTAGCGCAAAGTTCTCGTCAGCGAATCAATGCTTCAGCACCTGGGAAATTGGCGCCGTATTTTCTGGGGGCGATTGGGCCAATTCTATTACAAGCGAAGGACAAAAGACAAAGTAAGCTGGCTCGGCCGCACTTTCGGAGGATGGACCATAAGCTATGTTTAGCTCAGTCCGTCCCTGGAGATTTAAAATTGCCGCTCGCTTTATAGTGGACGTTTTTCTTAAGTATCCATTAAGTTGTTAGCATGGATGAGACGACCATCCTTTTCAGACCGGTTGGACCGAGAGAACTTGAGCTGATCCGAGGGAGCGATTTCACTGAATTTCCTCCGCGTCTGCCTGAACAGCCAATTTTCTATCCCGTTTTGAATGAAGACTACGCCATACAAATTGCTCGCGACTGGAATGCGAAGCACAGCAAGGCCGGGTACGTAACTCGTTTCTACGTCAGGACCGAATATCTCAAGCAATACGAAATCCAAACTGTTGGTGGCTCGGTACACCAGGAATATTGGATACCAGCTGAAGATTTGACCCAGTTTAATCAGAACATTGTTGGAAGAATCGAAGTTTTAGCTGAGTATCGCAATGATGAAAAAGAAGATTAAACCTCCTGCACCCTACATACTGATCATGGCGGTGCTCACCGTCTGCTTCTCTAGTGTGCCGGGTTTCGTTCAGAGCTCCGACAGGCAAGACCTTAATTTTGAAGTCAAACATCGAGTCAATGCTCACGGAGATGAGTTTAACGGATTGGCGAGAAGTTCAGATGGCAAACGGCTCTTCGTCGGTACTGAGAAGGGCGAGGTTATTGTCTGGAACATCGCTTTACGGCGAACTGAGCGAACGCTTCGTCAAGCAAGCGCCGTCCATCTGGTTGCATCGTTGCCAGATACGAACGAAGTCCTTGCAGCCGGCGCAAATCATCACAAGCCAGTCCATGCTTTGCTACGGAAATGGAATATTGAAACAGAAGCGTTTGTTGACCTGAGTGGACTCGATGGAGACTCCTTTCCGACGGCTTTGGCAACTGGTAATGAGTTAGCGGCTGTAACGACGGCCGAGGGAGCCGTTCTGGTCTGGAATCTCGCGACGAACAAACAGCTTGCCACATGGAAACTCGAGGAAGCGCCAATCGCGTTGGCGCTAATCGGTCGAGATATTTATGTCGCCACTATCGATCGAGAGGCACTCTTGTCTGATCAAGGACCTCACCGGAGCCGAATCATCAAGCTCAATGTAGATAATCCAAAATCAGGACCGATAGAGTTTCTGCATGCCCCGGACCGATCATGGACCACACTCAGTGCGTCTCCTGACCATCGCCTACTCGCGGCAACTTTTGACGGCGAGCAAGGCGAAAGAACTTTGATAATTGACCCTGCCTCCAAATCTGAAATTGGAAACTTTCAAGGCTCTGCCTCGGTATGGATCGACTCATCACAGCTAATGCTTTTTAAATGGTTGGATCCGTCGGAAATTGTGCAGATACCTCGCAGCGGACCCGCGAAGGCCGTTCGACAACTGGAACGGATGCAGGCCGATACGGAGGGAAGAGCTTTCGATCTGACGGGACAGGTTACGAATGTTGACGGTTCTCAAGTGTGGGCGAGTTATCGACAGGGCCCGGGTTTACTCGAATTCGATTTGGCTTCCAAAAAAATAAAAACACTCATTGAAGGACGATCCGGAGCTTACGCAATTTCTGTTGTAGAGCAGGATAGCGACGGCAAACTTTTGACCGGCGGTGCCGATGGTTATGTTCGTTTGTGGAACTTAGTGGATATATTTTTAATCAAAGAGTTTCGTGTAGCAGCGCCAGGATATTTCGTCACGGATGTGGATCTACTTCCGGACGCTCGTTCAGCGATTATTGGAGTGATGCGAATTCGAAAACGAATGGAACAGCCAGTTGTTGATCCACTCCAGGTGTTTCTCCTGGATCTACAAACTGGTCAGCAGAAAAAGATCTTAGACGTATATTCGTGGCAGGCGCGGATCGCCGTTGTCGATGGTCAAGTGGTTTACGCGGATGAAGATCGCATCAAACTTGCTCCTATAGACACACCGCAGAATACGAGAGAGCTGCTCGTGTCAAGTCTGGTTATAAATACGGCGCTATCGGCGAACAGACGCTGGCTTGCAGTCGCTGATGAGAAGAAAAATCTCAGTGTCTTTGATTTGAAGACACTCCAAAAGAAGTCTATAGCAATTGAACCAGAGCATTTGGGAACTTTCGTAATCACGAACGATGGTGGCTACGTGTATGGAATTGCAAACGAGGGCGAATTAACTAAGTGGAACATCAATACGGGCCAGACCAGTCAAAGCGTGCTTTCTCAAATTCGAGATAGATCTTCGCGTGTCGATTTCATGACGTTGTCACATGATGATCAATGGCTGGTCACTGCCGGTAATCACGGTGATGTTGGAATTTTCGACCGGGAGACTGGCCGTCTCTTGGCCTACACACGTACTTCAGCTGCCGCTTTTTACGTTGAGAAGGTATGGACCAACGGCAATCGCATGATCTTCACAACGGACACTGGCGTGATGTTCGATGGCATTCTGAGCGCCGGCAAGAACTAATCTTTTGCAGCTTTACTAAAGTCTCAGGGCTTTACTTTTACAGTCACCTGGTTTCCAGCGACTCCACGTACCTTCAGGCTAACGTGTACCTCGCCGCTGTTGGCTATCGCGTCCGGCAACTTCACGATGACCTGCTTGAGCCAGTCGAAGCTCGGCACCGAACCAAAGTACTCGACAGTGAGTGGAAAGACCTGGCCCACCGAATCTTCGGCCTGAGCTTCGATGACTGAAAGAGTTTCACCCGCGCCCAACTCTACATTCACTGCAAACAACAACACACGAGTGCGTTGGTCGTTGCTGAAATTGTGAATGTTGGTGATTCCGAAAGGCTCACTGGTCCACGTAACCGAATCCAGAGCGAGAGCCCGGTCGGCATTTTCGTGCGTCAGCAAAATTGGCACTTGGCCCGCAGGCGGCGTCGCACTTGGTGTTCCGGTGAATGATGCGGTCTTATCGCCGGTAACGCTGCTGGAGGATACGAATACTATCGCCAGCGGACTGAATGAATATCCCGACTTTGAGGGAGTAACCTTGAGGTTGTGACTCAGACCATCCGCGTAAGTAAAACGGTAGTTACCACTTTGATTCGTAAAAGTGATTTGCGGTTCTGCTACATCACTTTGCAGGATCATCGTCACATCAGCGATTCCATGGCCGCTTCCGTCTGTGACTACTCCGGAAACGGTAGGTGTATTACTACAGGTGTTAAGCGCCACCGTCAGATTGTTGACTAACTGGTTGGCGGTGATGATATCTGGCCGTGTATCCCCGTTAAGATCGCCTGCGATAATGCGCGATGCGCTTCGTTCGGCGGCGACGGTGATCGGCGGAGCAAAACCGCCGATACCATCGCCGAGAAGTACCACAATGTTTGACCTTCCCGGGCTCGGAAACGGATCTTGGCGCGAAATTGACACTGCCAGATCGGGCTTGCCGTCATTGTTGAAATCATCCACCGTTAAATCGGAAGCAAAACCACCGAGACTTAACTGCAGGGGTGCCGAAAAGCCGCCCAGGCCGTCTCCAAAGACCACCGAGGTTTTTCCATTGAACTCATTAGAAATCATCGCGAGATCGACCTTGCCGTCGCCATTCAGATCGGCCGCGCGGATTGAATCTGCGTGCCCCGTCGTGATTTGAGTTGGTGCCGCAAATCCACCAGCTCCGTTTCCCAGCAGAATGTTGAAACTACCACCGCCGGGAACAGCAAGATCCATTTTGCCGTCCTTGTTGAAATCCGCGAAAGCTACTCCAACTGGGTTTACCGAAGTCCCGACAGGAACTTTGGGTTGCATCACGAAGTGTCCAGTACCGTCTGACAGGCCGATCGAGATCGTGGTCGGATTCCCACCGCGATTCACTGTCACTAGATCTATTTTGCCGTCTCCGTTCAGATCTCCTCCTCCCACAGCGAATGGGTCGTCGCCATCGAAGCTTGTGGAGATTGTCGAACCAAATCCACCGAGTCCATTACCCAAAGCCACTTGTAACCGCGGTTGTCCACCAGGTCCGGTGTGACTGTTGTCGACAACTGCGACATCCAACTTAGTATCACCATCAAAATCGGCGATTACTGGACCCACGAATGATCCCCCAGGTACAGTGACGATTGAGGGAGTACTGAGGTTTCCGGTTCCGTCGCCAAGCATCACAACAAAGTTACCATTACTCATCGCTACGACATCGAGCTTACCATCGTTATTCAGATCCGCCCGGGCGAGGCCGTAGGCGCCGCGGCCGGCTGGACCAACAGCGAATCGAAAACCGCCAGCGCCGTCGCCGAACAATATTCCTGCTGAACCAGTTGAAGCTGATGCGATGTCGAGATTCGAGTCGCCATCGAAGTCGGCGATGACGGTGTTTGCGCCGGGGTCAGCCCCAAGGCTGCCCATACCGTACGCGAATGGTGGTCCAAAGCCGCCGCTCCCGTTACCGAGCAGCACTGTTGCGCCGGCCACGATGTCGAGCTTTCCGTCTTTGTTTAGGTCTGCTAATGCAACGAAGCCTGGGCGACCAAAATTCAGCACGTCGATATCCGTCGATGGACCTACGCATCCAGTTCCGTCACCCAGATGAATTTCAATCTTTGCTGAGAGAATATTTGCCCGCACGAGATCAAGTTTTCCGTCACCGTTAACGTCGCCGGCTGCTAATCCTCCCGAACCGGATTGCACTTCGCAGGAAATATCGGCAAATTGACCGGCGCCATTTCCGAAGCGGATTTGAGTAGAAAGGCCCACAGTTGCCAGATCAAGTTTTCCGTCGTTATTAAAGTCAGCAGCAATAATCCTATTCGACGAAGCAAAAACATTCCCCGGCGACGGGAAAAATGTTGGCGCACTGAAGCCTCCCTGACCATTGCCAAGCAGAATACTCACGCCGGACTCGAAGACAATCGCAACGTCGAGAGTGCCGTTGTTGTTGAAATCGCCGATAGCCAAGTCTACTCCTCCACCACCGCTGTAGAAGTTACCGGCCGGTACGAACCCACCAGAGCCGTTATTGCGCAGTAGAGTGAAATTGGCGGATCCGTCGTTCAGGGCGACGATGTCAAGCTTGCCATCACCAGTAAAATCCCCCGTAGCGACACCGAGCGGGAATGATCCGACTGTATACGTGTTAATAGTAGCCGGCTCGGCCCGACCAGCCTTCAACACCACTGTCACACTATTGGAGTCGGCGTTTGCCACAGCGAGGTCTGGGTGTCCATCGCTGTCGAAATCGGCGGCTGCAACTGAACGTATGTCAGAACCGACGGGATAAACGGGCGCTTGGGTAAAACTGGGAGTCGAACAGGTTTGGGCGAATGTTGGCGCGCACAGCGCACTTGATATCGTCGCGGCCAGCAACACAACAATTATTTTTTTCATTTTGAACGTGGGAGTTAAAGGTTAGTTCTTGAGACTTGCGGCTAATTCGGGATAGACCGAAGGGAACTATACGTGTGGACCGACAGATTTTCAAGCTTTTGCAGACCTACGGCCGGCCGAAATCGAACCGTGCCGAGAGAACGTCGCGGTAATATTGCCCACTGGCGTCGTTGCCACCGATCACATACAGGCGTGCCGCCGATTCAACCGAACC
This sequence comes from Pyrinomonadaceae bacterium, assembly GCA_036377375.1. GTDB lineage: Bacteria > Acidobacteriota > Blastocatellia > Pyrinomonadales > Pyrinomonadaceae > PSRF01. The sequence continues at coordinate 10,458 of DASUYO010000051.1, read as the reverse complement.
GAGGCCGGCGCGTCCTGTTGGTAGTTTTCCATTCGGCGCGATGCGCCACTGACCGATGCCGTCAGGAATCGGAGCGTCGCGCAATACATATGCATAGCTGATCCAATTTGAATAGGCGCCGATACCCGGCTGCCCGCCAGTGCTTAATAGTAACGATGTGTTAGGTGAGGTCATGAGCTCAGCAAACACAGTTGCGTGACCGTAAATTCCGGTGGTTAATCGTCCGAGCGCAGTTCTCCATGGAGCAGGCGAACCATCCGAGCGCGGCGCAGCAGTCTGGACATCATTAAAGATATCGATCGCGTCGAGGTCACCCCAGCCGGCGATGACGACAACATTATTTCTGACGACCACTGCCTGCGGCGTGCTTCGGCCTCCTTTGAGATGAAAGTTCGCAACTGTCCATTCGCCTACCGAACAATCATCTCGCACGCTCGCAAATTCAATCGTGTCCAGGTGAACTGTATCTTGTCCGATCTGTGTAACACCGGCTACGACGTTCAGAAAGGTTCCACCGTCTGTCTTGACGACGAGAAGCGAATGATTGGAGCGGGGAGTCTTCAAGCGGTTCGGACTAGTGGTCCATGTTGAAAGATGGCCATCGCTTGCGATCCGCGCATACTGAATATCGGCATAGTAATTAAGGGATGTCGCGGTTGATGAACTGCCTCCACTTACAAACAGGCACTTACCATTGCTGGTAACACCAGCTCCGGCGCGGCCATTCTTGAAAGACGGTTCGGCTGCCCACGCGCTCAAGTGTCCGTCGCTGCCGATGGTGGATCGCAAGACACTGTCGTAATAAATAACTTTGCTGGTGGCAGCATCAAAACGATAACCGCCGAACACATACACATATTTGTCGGACCTCACTACTGAATGGTAAGTGCGTCCTTCGGGAAGCGAGGGCTCTGTCTCCCAGGCGCAAAACGCCGGTGTGTCTGGCGCCATCCAGGATGGGCGGCAATCGGGATTCTGTGCGAATGCCAAACTGTAGACCAACAAGATAGCGGTTAATACACCAGCAAATCTCATGATTGTGCGCCTTCGATGGATGAAGAAAAGTTTAGAGTTCAGCCTTTAGGCTGCACTTTCGGGCTTTCAGCAAGCAAGCTAAAGCTTGAACTCTGAACTATCACGAATTCCTCTGTGCGCGTTTCAGTTTGTCTTCACTTGGCGCGTGTGTAAGCCATGAGAGTTAACGCGGTCTCGGCTTCGACAGCTTGCAGTTTCTTATATTGTTTGTCTGACAGCTTAGCCGGTGTCGCTTCCTGTTCGGATACGTAGTGCGCAGCGGTTAGTTCCTGACGGTTCATCTCATAGGCCACAAAAACCAAACCGAGTTCTTTTTCAACTGCCGAAATCCGCTTCAACTGCTCGGCCGATGGACGGGCCAACCTCATTGCCGCGTTCGATTCATAGGCCACCAACGTCACCCCGAGCTCCATTTCCATCATTTCCAAACGCCCCATCTGTTCCTTCGACAAATGCGCTTGTTGTGTCTCCGGGTGTAACGCCAGAACCTGGACCTTCAATTCCTTTTCCAGCTCGCGTATCCGACTTTCACGCACGCTATCCAGTTGGGCCACTTTCATGTGAGAAGTACTCATTTCCAGTCTCCTTGTGTTTGAGATTAACTGTCGGGCAAGAGATCACAAAAATAAAAAGACTCTCTGAAGACCACTTCACCCAACCTGCATTTCACTGGTGTATTGAACATCGGTCCATCGAAAACAAAAGTATGATACTCGCCGTTCTCGCCACACAGATCAACTCCCGAGGGTAAATCATTAATAAACTCGCGATCGATCAGTCTTCCGACATATGACTGATCAAGCACCTTCCCATCAACGCACACGACGTAAGCCTTAAAGCCTAGGTCAAGAATCTTGGAGATGTGTTCGTACGAATTCATCCGCATCAACGGAAAACAGCCCTTAACGCCTGTTTTCTTGAACGTGGCCATTCTTCGTTTTTCGATAAAGATGTCTCCAGTTGCCGCTACAGTAGTGCCTTCCGCCTTGTGCTGTAGAAGTGCTTCCTCAATTACTCCTTCGTACTGGCTCATTGCCGCGTTTTTAGGGATATAGGTCTTGTGAACATTCAATCCCAAACATTCGGCCTGCTGTTCCAGGAGCGAACGACGCACTCCATGTCCGCTGATCCGGTCGTAACCTTCGGTAAGCGTGGTCAAAAGCGAAGCGACCTGCAAGTCGCGATAGCGTCGATTAGTTTTAGCCTCATAAAGCGCCATGACACTATCCTTCCCACCACTCCAGTACATCAACATGTTTTCTTCCATGGGGGAACTCCTGTGGATTGGTATCTACACTAGCAAACCATAAAGACAAGTAATCGAAACGCGATATTTGTGCACACGCACACCCGTAACGCCATGGGCCATGCCCTTGCGCAACGCAATTATCAGAAGCGTATTGAATGTCGGACTCAGCACGCTCCGTTTTGTGGATAACACCCACCGGTGTTGCGCGTACTCACTAGTGGCGGAGCGGACCTCTTCTATCCTTTGGACGTAACCCAGCACCGTATTCCCACCGAACTCCCGTTTCCAGTTCCTGGACAAATGCAAAACTACTGAGATCCGATTCAAAGGAGAAGCTAAGACATCATCGTGTGTAACAAGGCGATCGCCCGGCTCCATTCTATACAGAGTCGGACCCCTAACGACTTGAAGTTTTTGACCGACATACGTGCCCACTGATGAACGAAATTCATTACTAGTCAGAAGGTCACAACATTTCTGCACATTTGTTGACAGGCGCTCATCGATACTCTTCAGCACTCCAAAGCCACCGCCGGTACGCTTGGTCAGCTTATCAGTCCGCACATACAGCGAATCGTCGATCAATTCAGCATAAGCACCCTCAGCGATGTCGGTATCAAGAAAGTTTGGAATTCGAAAATAGGCGTTTCGACGGAGACTATTGCGTGCCGAACTCGTCTCGAGCCGACTGAGGTCAGCAATCGAGTCTTGAACACTGGTTTGGAGGTTAGTCACAATCAAATTCCTGCATGCGCTGATTTTGATCTGACGGGCGGCCACGGAGGGCCGCCCCTACAGTTGTTCGAATTCACGCTCCTTCGTCGGATGCCGCCCGATGAACGACATCTGTAGGGGCGGCCCTCCGTGGCCGCCCGTTGTGACACAACACTGCTGTTATGGTACGTCGAGTCTCCTGTATTGCACGTCATTCAGAAAACCGCCGGGTATAGAACCGCCAATGACATAAACGAAGCTCTTGTAAGTAACACTCGTATGTCCCCAGCGCGGATTCGGAAAATTGTTATCCGCTGATAGTTGCGTCCATGGACTCGTTTCGCCGGTTGGACCCACGGTTGCGAATTGCACATCATTGAGATACTGGCCCTCGCCGTGGTTACCTCCAAGGATTACCATTGTTTGATCATCCTGGGGAGAAAGAACTGCGGTATGACCGTATCGTCTTGTGTGTATTTTGTTTTGGCTCGTCGTCCAGGGGCCGATGGAACCATCGTTGTTAAGGTGCGCGAATTGAACATCGTCAAAAATGTCGGCGAGAAAATCATCACCCCATCCGCCAATAACATACAAGTTTCCGTCGACAATCAGCGTGCCGAGCGCCGAGCGCCCTTTATTAAATGTGCTGGGACTGAGTGTGAACGGTCCAAGTGAGCCATCAGCGTTGATAACTGCATACTCGGTAGTATTAAAGTGCGGGAAGTTGTCACCAACTTGACCGACTCCGCCAACCACATACAAATAAGTTGTGTTACCAACTTTTCGAACCACGGCCTCGGCATTCGAGCGAGGTACGTTAAGCGAAGACGTCGTGTGCCATCCGTCGGATGCCACTGTGCCATCACTATTTAATTTCGCGTACTGCACGTCATTAAAAAAGCTAAACCCGTCGCCTCCCGCGATTATGTACACATAACCGTTGTTCAGGGCGGCGGCGTGACCCAGGCGAGGCGTTTGAAACGGAGTCGTATAGTTCCATCCACCTACAATACTGCCGTCGTTAGCCAGCGAGGCATACTGGACATCATTGTAGAGGACAAGCCCTACGTTGAAATCAAAATAGTAACCGCCCATCACGTACAAGTGATTGCCGTAGCGCACGCTTCGATGTGCTACGCGTGGGTTGTTAAAGGGGGTTGTTGAAATCCATTGATCCACGACTGGCGCGCCAGCCGCTTTCACCCCGGACGTTCGGCAGAGTGTGAGCATTCCTAGCGAAACTGCGAGTACTACTCCGAACAGGAGTGTTGTGTATCTTTTCATTTTTCATTTCTCCTATTTAATGTGAAGGGTTTTGTGCCATCGAAAGTTTGGGGGAAATCTTTAGGCTATGGACATCGCTATCAATAGACAGATCTCATTGATAGATGATTCGCGGACTCGATTTTGTTAGAAGTGCACTTCGAAGTCCGTGGCGGCTACGTCGAGGTTTTGTCCAGCTTGGGAGGCGGAGACTGACATTACAACTTCCTTATGAGTGCCGAATTAATAGGCGCAGATACTACACCGGAGGTAAGACGTTAGCAAGAAGTTTCGAGAGTCTTCGATGGATTCAAGAAAAGTTCAGAGTTCAGCCTTTAGGCTGCGGTCTCGGATTTTAAGCGAGCAAGCTAAAGCTTGAACTCTGAACTATTCGTGAATCCTCTTTGCGCCCTTGATGGATCAATCTTCAGCCATCGAAGTATTTCGTTCAGGTCGATCGCTTCACGAACGTGCTGGGCAAGGCGATCGAAGCGTGCCTCACGTTCGGCTTTCACGTTTGCGTAACTGACGGCCGGATCCAGATGACAAGCAGCACGCGCGGCCCTAATGAAAGCGTGACGGAATTTATCATCATCAAATAACCCATGAAGATAAGTGCCAATAATACGACGATCACCACTGACGACTCCGTCTAACACCGAATGAGCATCACCTCTACGTGTAAGCTCAAAAAGTGGTTTAGCTTCCGAATGATATTCGGTGACACCCAGGTGAATCTCGTAGCCTGTTGCGTTACCACATTCCATAACCCGACCAAAGATTTCATTGTTCAATAGTTCCACGTTCGCGGGGCGCGTTACTTTTTCCGCCTCGAGTATCGTACTAATCGGAAGCAGCCCAAGTCCGCGCACGTCTCCACCGCCTTCAAGTCCTGCGGGATCGCGTATATCTAAACCGAGTATTTGCATTCCTCCGCAAACTCCGACAGTAAAGCCTCGCGTCGCCTGTGCTTGAATTGCTTCGTCAAATCCTACGGCTTGCAGCCATCGAAGATCATTGATCGTCTGCTTTGTTCCCGGAATAATTATTATGTCTGCGTCTTTAGCCTCACGTGCCCGCGACAGATACGCCAGGGCCACGGAAGGTTCGGCAGCAAGGGCATCGAAGTCGGTGAAGTTTGACATGTGTGGAAGAGCGATGACGCCGATACGCAAACGACGACTCGCCGTGTCGTCGTCGTCCCGCCAGACCCTTGCAACTGTCTTCTGGTCCTCCATTGCCACGCCGTCTTCCTCATCCAGTCCAACGTTTGGCAGGTAAGGAATAACTCCGAGGCACGGAATGTCGATGCGAGGCTTGATCATCTCCAGACCTGGTTTCAATAGCGAAACGTCTCCCCTGAACTTATTTATGAGGTAGCCACGTATGCGTTTTCGTTCTTCCGGTTCGAGCAGCTCCAGTGTTCCGTAGAGCGAGGCGAAGACGCCACCGCGATCAATATCTCCAATTAATATGCACGAGGCGTCGGCGGCCTCAGCCATGCGCATGTTTACGATGTCATGCGCCTTCAAATTGATCTCGGCCGGCGAACCTGCGCCTTCGAGAACGATGACTTCATATTGTGAGGCAAGTCTTTCATAACACTCCAAGACCGTGGGAAAGAGTTGTTCTACGCGATGTTCGTGATAGTCGGCAGCGGTTACCTGTCTCCATACACGTCCCTGCACGATCACTTGTGAGCCGGTTTCGGAAGACGGTTTGATTAGGATCGGATTCATATCTGCGGTAGGAGCAACTCGCGCGGCCTCAGCTTGCATCGCCTGAGCGCGTCCGATCTCAAATCCATCAGGAGTTGCGGCCGAGTTGAGGGCCATGTTCTGGGCCTTGAACGGAGCTACACGAAATCCTTCCTGCGCGAAGATTCTGCACAGGGCGGCCGTGATCAGAGATTTACCGACATGAGAACCCGTGCCCAATACCATTAACGCCCTTGCAGTCATTTTATATTGCAGAGTAACGACGACGATTTCGAAGGAGCCAAAGAAAAACCGGCCCGCCGGCGAGCGCCGTGACTACACCAACAGGAAGCTCGCTCGGTGAAACGACAACACGCGCGAGGCTGTCAGCAAGCACCAGGAACGCGGCTCCCAACAAGAACGATGTAGGAAGCAAAACCCGAACATCCTGTCCGAATAACAATCGTGCTATATGCGGCACAATCAAACCGACGAAACCAATTGTGCCGCCAATCGAAACTGTGACCCCAACAATTAACGAGCTGACCACGTAAACTATTCGTTCCGTCCGACGTACGTTGACTCCCAGGCTGGCTGCCGATTCCTCACCGATAGCGAGCAGGTGCAGATCATTTGCATGAGCAATTAACACGAGCCAGGCTGGGATTAGAAAAATCAGAACTCTCCAAATCAAATCGAATCCGATTACATCCAAACTGCCCATAAGCCAACGCAAAATCTGTAGCGACTGACTGGAGCTGGCAAGATACTGAAGCAGAAGGACGCCGGCCGAAGCACAGAAGTTCATCACGACACCCGATAACAAGAGTGCGCCCGGCAATACAACAGCTCCTGTGTGTGCAAGTCGATAGACGACGAAGACAGCTAAGAGCGATCCGATGAACGCCGCGATGAAAATAATCGGAACGCCAGCCACCCTGACTCCCAGACCGAGCACGATAGCAATGCCTGCGCCTAAAGCGGCCCCTCCTGAAACTCCAAGCGTGAATGGTTCGGCAAGCGGATTTCGGAATAGTGACTGAAGGGCCGCGCCGACACTAGCGAGCGACGACCCAACGATCGCGGCCATGATTACCCGTGGCAGTCGCACTCGAAAGAAAACGTTGCGTGCGATCGGATCATTTTGGAGCAACGTCAAATCGAGTTTCTGGTAACCAACGTAAAGACCGACGGCAAAAGCTACGAGCAAGCCGAGAATTAAAAGAGGAATAGCGTAGCGCAAGCGGCGCGATCCTCCTGCACTCGATCCGCGCCTTTCCACGGTCGTCGTGTCAATCGACTTTATCGGCCTTTCCAGGTTCTTGGATTCTGGATGCGAGATTGTTGGCATTACTGTTCGGCCTGCTGTTCAGCCTGCGAAGCAGGCGTAAGCATAAAGCCTGGGGCGCTAGCCCCAGGATCAGCAAACAATATGTTTTTGAGCCCGTCAAACGGGCGACAGTCTTAAGGATCTCAAGCTTTCGCCCGCTATCGCGGGCTCATGACCCAAATGCGATTGGTAACCTGGGGCTCGCGCCCCAGGCTTTATGCTTATGCCTGCTTCGCAGGCTAAGTTGGCATTACTGTTCCGACCAAACGAAGGTTCGTCCTTCAGCACGCACCGTGCGCACCGGCGTATCGTAAATCTCACCAAGCAGCGAGTCCCTGAGAACGACTTCAGGCGCACCGCTCGCAACGACTCGTCCACATTTCATCGCAAAGAGAACGTCGAATGTTTGATTGAGTGACATCAAGTCATGCGTGACTGTCAGCACTGTTATGCCGCGCTCGTCTCTGAGGCGCAGCAGCGATCGTGCAAGCTGCGCGCGATGTTTCAGATCGAGCGCGCTAGCCGGTTCATCCAGAAACATAACCTCCGGCTCCTGCGCGAGTGCGCGTGCAACTGTGACCAGTTGCTGCTCACCACCAGAGAGTTCCGTCACTGGCCGCATCGCCAGATGTGCAGCGGCGAGTGCTTCGAGAGCACCAAGCGCGATCTCCTCATCCTGTCTACTCTCGAAACGAAATCGTCCCGAATAAGGGTTCCGCCCGGTCAGTACAACTTCGAGCGCCGTGAATGGAAAGATCGTGGGCGACGCTTGCGGAACATAAGCGATATGTTGTGCTCGCAGTCGTGGTTCCAACTTTGACAGAGGCATACCTCGAAAGGCAACTTCGCCACTATCCGGCTGAATTAGTCCCGCCAAAACACGAAGGAACGTTGACTTGCCCGATCCATTGGCGCCGATCATTCCGCCGATCGAACCTCTGGGCAGCGACAAGGAAGCAGAATTCAGAACCGGAACAGTTGTATAGGAGAACGTGACGTCCGTTGCTTCAATGAGTTGCTCTGCCGAGCCCGGCTTCTCGTTGCTCACAGTTGATTCCACAGTCACGGATTAGGAAACACTTCGGGATGGATGTAATGTGCAAACCGCCGCGCCGTCTCTGCTACAAACTGGCTCGGATGAATCGCCGTCTCATGGCCCATCGGGAAAACCCGGCCCCCCTGGACCGCGCGAACTTCACTTAGTTCGCGCCAAACCTGCATCGGATTCTCCGCAAGCCTTCCTTTTGGGGTTTGCACCATGTCGATAATAACTTCCGGATCGAGGGTAAGCACGGCTTCTTTCGTGATTTTTCCGTAGCCGGTATTTGCCTGCGGCGCAATCGGGTCACCGCCTGCGATGCTGACTATTTCATCGAGAAAGCTGCCATGTGTCGCTACATATATGTTCTGGAGAGTGCCGGGCACGCGGTCAATAACACAAAGTACGCGCGGTCGCGGATGATTTGCGACCGCGTCCCGTACCTGCTCGACTTCAGTTCGAGTACGAGCAGCAAGTTCAGCGGCTTCAGAAGCATGGCCTACGGTTTTTCCGATCAGCTCGATCGCCGCATAGACGTCCGCCAGGTTCTGACTTTTGACGAAAAGTGAATGCACACCGATAGCATTTAGCTTGTCGCGTAAAAATGCTTCCTGTGCATCCACACCGATCACGATGTCGGGTTTCAGCGCGGTTACTTGTTCGAGATTAGTTGAACCCCAGCCACTAACTCGTGGTTTGTTAACGACGTCCGGTGGGTAAGTGCAATACTGCGACACAGCTACCACCTGCGGCCACGAACCGATTCCGTAAAGGATTTCAGTAACGCTCGGGGAAATCGAAACGATTCTTGCCGGCCGGTATTCTTGCGTCTCCACTCTTCGATCGACGTCGGTACAGTTCGACAGCAATACCAACGCGAATGCAATCGACGAAAACCAGAAGACTTTTGATTTGTAACTTCCCATCATCGTTCGAAGGTCGTTTCAGAAACTGAACACAAGCCCGGCCAAGCCAGTGCGCCCCGGAGCTCGAAAGCCCTCTTCAACGTAATGGCTACCGAAGATGTTGCCGATCTTGCCGTAAAGTCGCACCGTGCGCGACTCGGCAAATCGTTTCAGGTAACTGATGTTCAGGTCTGCTTTTGTGTGGCCTTCGAAAGGGAAGAGAACCTGTGAAAAGAAGATTGGATCGAACAGAGGGAAGTTATGCTTGCTTACGGAGTGGAGATTGAAATTGATGTTCAGTCCATTCTCAAAAGACTTGTTGACTTCCAAACCAAACATATGGCGCGGAACACTGAGCGCCTGAATGCTCGCGCCGGCCGGAAGCCTGACATTATCAGCCCGGAGAATGGGCGTCGCTTGCACCTGTGTAGAATTGGTAAAAGTGTAATCGGCGATGATATCGATCCAATTATGCGGAGACACCGCCAGACTCAATTCGACGCCGCGCGCTAAAGCTCCAGGTGCGTTTGTCTCACGCATGAAGGCTGTTGAAACTATTACTTCCTGCAATCTGCTATAGAAGTATGTCGCGCTGGCACGAAACTGATTGTGCAGTGCCGTCTGATCAATACCTCCATCGACGCTGAGACCTCGTTCAGGCCTTAAAAATGGATTCCCGATACGCTGTCCGCGAAAAGTTACGAAGCGTTCGCTCAGGCTCGGAGCCCGAAAACTATTACCGACGTGTGCTCGCAATTTTGTGTTTGACGCTCGCAACAAGTAAGCAACAGATCCATCACCAGTTAACGCACGCTTGATGTCTATGTTCTGGACCTCCGGTATGCTTCCGGGATTCTTGAGTTTGAAGCCTTGCGTTCGAAACGCCGCAGAAAACTGCAAGCGACCATCGAGAAACGTCAATTGGTCTTGCGCGAAGAAGGCGAGTGAACTCTGTCTGTCGGTCGTTTGAGGTGTTGAGAAGAAAGGCGACGTAAACACTTGCGAGAACTTCTCATGTTCCGTTTCGAGACCGGCGGTGACCAGGTTATGGCGGTCAAGCCGAATCGTGTTCGTGAAGTTAAAGGTCTGTATGCGGCCAGTATTTCGAAACACTGAAACATCCGCAAACAAGTCAAATCTCTTAGCTGTCGGACTCTGATCAGGACCGCTGTCGAAGCGCTTACTGGTGGCGACCGACTGGAATGCCACTGAATAGCTGTACACGC
>DASUYO010000050.1:0-3528 GCA_036377375.1 Pyrinomonadaceae bacterium | reverse complement strand
AACGAGTCGCGCGGAGCACATTTCAAACCTGAGTTTCCGGATCGCGACGACGAGAACTTCCTGAAGACGACGATCGCGGAGTATTCGGGCGAGGGTCCAGTCCTTTCCTACGATCCCGTCGATGTCTCGTTGATTGCACCGCGCAAGCGTGACTACAGCAAGGCGAAGACGGAGACCGCGAAGGCTTAACTAACATGCCAGCACATCCACCAAAGACCGTCGAGATACACATCCGCCGTCGCGCCAATCCCGACTCGCCGCAGTACTGGGAGCAGTTTGAGATTCCGTACCGCCCGAATCTCAACATCATTTCGTGTCTCATGGAGATCCAGAAGAATCCCGTAAACAAGGCAGGCGAGCGAACCACGCCGCCGGTCTGGAACATGAACTGTCTCGAACAGGTGTGCGGCATCTGCACAATGATCATCAACGGGCGCGCGCGTCAGTCCTGCTCGGCTCTGGTGGACAATCTCGAACAGCCGATCAAGCTTGAACCAATGTCGAAGTTTCCGAACATTCGGGATCTGATCGTCGATCGCTCGCAGATGTTCGATCACTTGCGTCGTGTGCATGCATGGATCGAGCTGGACGGCACGTACGATCTTGGACCGGGTCCGCGAATGGACCAGGACGACGTGCAGGAGCGTTACGCGTACTCGCGTTGCATGACGTGTGGGTGTTGTTTGGAGGCGTGCCCGCAGTATGAGGGCGACAACTACATCGGTCCGCAGGCAATTGCGCAAGTCCGGTTATTCAACATGCATCCATCAGGCAAGATGAATCGGAAGGAACGAATCGAAGCGATCATGCAGGAGGATGGCATCACTAACTGCGGCAACGCACAAAACTGCGTCAAGGCCTGCCCGATGAACATTCCGCTGACACGCGCGATCTATGAGGAGAACCGCGAGACCGTGGTCCATGGGCTGCTCGGCTGGCTCAAAGGGTAGAAAGAATTCAGCCGCAGATAAACGCAGATCTGCGCAGATCTGCGGCCTAAATACCGAGCACGTCCACCAGCTCCTGCACCGCCGACGCGCTCTTCTGCAACGCAATCCTCTCTTCCGCCGTTAAGTTGATCTCGATGATCTGCTCCAACCCGCGCGCACCAAGCTTGCACGGCACACCAACGTACAGCCCGTTGATCCCATACTCACCTTCGAGATACGCGGCGCACGGAAGAATCTTTCTCTTGTCCTTCAAGATCGACTCAGTCATCTCCACAGCCGCCGCCGATGGCGCGTAGTAAGCAGATCCGGTTTTCAACAAGCTCACGATCTCAGCGCCACCGCCCGCAGTCCGCTTCACAATTGCATCAATCTGATCTTTCGGCAGCAGCTCGGTAATCGGAATGCCCGCGCAGGTGGAGAAACGCGGCAGCGGTACCATCGTGTCACCATGCCCACCTAAAACAAACGCCGTCACATTCTCGACTGACACGTTCAGCGCTTCAGCAAGGAAGCAGCGCATGCGAGCAGAGTCGAGCACGCCGGCCATTCCGATCACGCGATGCTTCGGAAACCCGGATCGTCTCAATGCGACCTGGCACATCGCATCCAGCGGATTCGAAACGATAATCAGGATTGAATTTGGCGAGCGCCTCACGACTTCGTCTACGACTTTCGAAACGATGTCGGCATTCGTCTTCAACAGATCGTCGCGACTCATTCCCGGCTTGCGCGCGAGGCCTGCCGTGATAATCACGATATCCGAGTTGTCTGTGTCGTCGTATGTGTTCGCGCCGACAAGACGCACGTCGAAACCCTCGATCGGTGCGGCCTGTGCGAGATCCAACCCTTTTCCCTGCGGCACGCCTTCCACGATGTCCACGAGGACCACGTCGCCAAGCTCCTTCGCGGCGAGCCAATGTGCAGCAGTGGCGCCAACGTTCCCAGCGCCCACAATCGTAATCTTCTTTCGCGCACCCATTTCGATTAATTCCTTTGATTTAAATGTAGGATTTGAAACGCGCGAGTTTACAAGTGGGTTAGAAGAGTGTCAAATCAGCAATAAATATGGACGATGAAAATCCCTTCCCGAAACCAGTCGAGATCGAAATCACAGACGTTTTCGATCTGCACACGATCCCTCCACGTGATGTGAAACGAGTTGTTGAGGAGTATCTGCGGTTGGCGCACGAGAAGAAGTTCCGTGTAGTGCGAATAATTCATGGCAAAGGTATCGGTGTGCAGCGCGAGATGGTCCGCTCAATATTAGCGCGCACTGATTTCGTTTTGGACTGGACCGATGCACCACCTGACGCCGGCGGCCTCGGCGCCACAATCGTGAGACTTGCTACTGGCTGATGACGTGAACCAATAAACCAATTTCATCATCCCGCTTTTGTGCTAAAACTACCGCACGGGAGGTTAGCATGTCGATCAATAAAATCTGTGTTCGTCTGCGTAAATCCGTGTCCAAAATCGGCATCCCACTCTCAATACTTACAGTCTTAGTCTTCATCACCTACGCTCAACAATCGCCGCGCGATCTCAACGGCAACTGGGTTGCACACAATATCAACAATACGGATGGCACCGTCCGTTCGAGCTACTTCAACCTTAAGTACGAAGGCGGCAAGATTACCGGCACCATTCGCACGACGCAGTTTTTCTACACCATCAAAGAGAGCACTGGCGGGCCGGAAGGATTCACACTTATCGCCGCAATGCCCGACGGACCCAGCGAGCGACGCGTGCAATATGAGGGCAAACTTGTCGGTGACGAGTTGAGAATTGGCCGCCGGCAGCGGCCGGATGCGCCGATCACGGAAATGATCGCCAAACGCGCGCCTGCCGGTGAAGGCGCGCTGCCCGCACGCATCGAGCCGCCGCCACGCCACAAAGTTCCGTACAACGGCCTCGCAAAGACACCGCCGATGGGCTGGAACAGTTGGAACAAGTTTGCCGGACGCATCGACGACGCGACTGTGCGAGCCATAGCGGATGCAATGGCAAGTAATGGAATGAAAGAAGCGGGCTATCTTTATATTAATATCGACGACACGTGGGAAGCCGTACGTGATGCCAAGGGCGAGATTCAATCGAACAAAAAATTTCCAAACATGAAGGCGCTCGCCGATTACGTCCACAGCAAAGGACTGAAGCTCGGCATCTATTCATCGCCTGGTCCAAACACTTGCGCTGGTTATGAAGGTAGTTACGGACATGAAGAGCAGGATGCGATGACGTACGCGAAGTGGGGCATCGATTATTTGAAGTACGACTGGTGTGGCGCGCGCACGTTGTATACAGACGAAGAGATGCCGGCGATTTATCAAAAGATGGGTGATGCGTTGTTAAAGACTAGACGACCGATTGTCTACAGCCTTTGTCAATACGGACGATTCGATGTGTGGAAGTGGGGACCTGAAGTTGGTGGAAATCTTTGGCGCACTACTGGTGACATTCGCGACACGTGGGATTCAATGACCGGCATCGGCTTTCGCCAAAACGAGTTGGCCCAGTATGCGACGCCGGGCCATTGGAATGATCCTGACATGCTCGAAATCGGCAACGGCGGGATGAC
>DASUYO010000049.1:0-2266 GCA_036377375.1 Pyrinomonadaceae bacterium | reverse complement strand
TTTTTGTCAATTACCCGGCGCTACCGCGCTCGGTTCTGATAACTTACGGACAGAACTCTCCCCTCCCGAAGTACGACCTTGAAACGTATCGACGGGTGTTTGACTCAGCTACTAATGAAAGTGAGTGGGAGTTGGATTCTGCCTTGACCTTGGGACGTACTTTAAGAAACATCAATGTCTCAGTGAATCACTGACGGCGACGCGATGTCGGGAAGCTCCGCGCAATTCAAAGGACCCGTTTGAAGTGCATCGAGAGACTAATTTGAATGATTGCAAGTGTCAAGTTTATTAATGATTAAAGTATTTATTCACGAAATCTGATCGACCATCTCACACCATAAATGACCGATGGTTATGTGTGCTTCCTGAACTCGCGATGTGCGAGCTGAAGGTACAGCAACAGCAAGATCGCAAAGCGATCCGAGTGGCTCGGCGTTTGCGCCGGTCAAAGCGATCGTTTTGCAGCCCAGTTCCCTCCCTTTTTCCGCAGCACGCAACACATTTTTAGACTTTCCACTCGTACTGATCGCAATCAGCACGTCACCCGCTTGCGCCAAGCCTGTAATCTGACGCGCAAACACTTCTTCGTAGCCAAGATCGTTGCTAACTGCCGTTAACGCCGACGTGTCGGTGGTCAGCGCAATTGCCGGCCATGAGCGTCGCTGTTTTTCATAACAGCCAACCAGCTCGGCCGCGATGTGCTGCGCATCCGCGGCGCTGCCGCCGTTTCCGCAAAGAAGAACTTTTCGACCGCTTGCGAGCGCTTCGCAGATCAACTGACCAGATTGTTGGATCTGCGGAAGCGACGATTGAAGTAAATTTTGGATTGTGGCCAGATGCTCTTGCAGAGAGTTGGTCAGAAATTCCACGCCGGAAAGTTACCACAGATTTAAGCGGATGCACACGGATTATCTCTGTCATCTGTGTTAATCTGTGCGCACTCACAAGATATGAACAATTCCAATCCAACGCCGATGCTGCGGCAGTACCAGGAACTGAAGCAGCAACATCCCGGAACCTTGCTGTTTTTTCGTCTCGGCGACTTCTATGAGCTCTTTTTTGATGACGCACTCACCGGCTCGCGCGAGCTGCAAATAACACTCACGGCTCGTCAGAAAGAGAGCGGGAATCCGGTGCCGATGTGTGGTGTGCCGCATCATTCCGTAGCGAACTACATCGCGCGCCTCGTTCGCAAAGGTTATCGCGTCGCGATCTGCGAACAGACTGAAGAAGCAGGCAAGACGAAGAAGCTCGTGCGGCGAGAGGTGGTGCGCATCGTCACGCCGGGAACGCCGATCGATCCGCAGTTGCTCGAAGCGCGCGAACCGGTGTTTCTCGCTGCGATCTGTAGTGCAGGCGAATCGATTGGCGCGGCGTTTCTCGATATATCGACGGGCGAGTTTCGCGTGACACAGGAAACAGGGCGCGATTCATGGACGCGAATTCGAGCCGCGCTCGAATCGTATGCGCCGCGGGAGTTGCTTTTCCCCGCTTCGCTCGGCGCGCTGATCAAAAGCAGTCTCTCGGGAAAAGCTCAAACCGCACCGCTGCCGCTAAATAATGGCGGTGCAGTTGAGGTTTCCGCGCCAGAATATGGATTCGCTGCGACGCTCACGCCTCTCGAAGACTGGCAGTGGCAGAAGGACGACTGCTTTGCGTTGCTCTTAGAACATTTCAAGGTGAAGACCCTCGACGGCTACGGTCTGAGTCGAAAAGACGAAGCTATCCGTGCGGCCGGCGCGTGCCTGCGGTACGCACGCGAGACTCAACGCGCCGCTGCCGAGCACGTCACAGATCTCATCTATTTCGAGCCGCAGGATTACCTGGTGCTCGACAGCGTCACGGTTCGCAATCTCGAGCTCGTCGAGTCGCTCGCTGGTGGCAGTGGCCGTTCGTTGTTGCAGGTGATCGATGAGACTGTCACCGGTATGGGCGCGCGGTTGTTGCGCTCGTGGTTGTTGCGCCCGTGCGTTAAGCGCGGTGAAGTCGAGGCCAGATTGAATGCCGTTCAGGATCTGTTCTCGTCGCAAGTTCGACGCGACAAGCTGCGCGCATTGTTGAAGGAAGTCTCAGATTTAGAGCGCGTCGTCGGTCGCATTAGTTTGGGCTCTGCGACGCCGCGCGATCTCTGCGCGATGTTGCGTTCGCTGGACCAGGTGCCCGCCATTCGAGAAGTCTTGCGAGGTTGCGATTCATCACTGCTCGAAATTTTGCTCGAGAATACAGACGAGCTGCCGGACGTGCGTTCGCTCATCGCGCGCGCCAT
>DASUYO010000048.1:0-2559 GCA_036377375.1 Pyrinomonadaceae bacterium | reverse complement strand
TTATTTGCGCTGTGACCATGTTGCACAGACCGCTGTGCCGGATCATGACTCCTTTCGGCCTGCCGGTTGAGCCCGATGTGTAGATGACGTAGGCCAGATGATCTGCATCGACAGTTCCACTCGGATTGTCTTTGCTGTGTTGCGCGATCAGATCCCAATCGCTGTCCAGACAGATCGTTTGCACCCATTGCGTCGTCGGCAGCGTTGCTGCCAAATTCTGCTGCGTCAGTAATACTGAGATCTGCGCGTCTTCGAGCATGAAAGACAGACGCTCGAGCGGATAGGCGGCATCCAGAGGCAGGAAGGCGCCACCGGCTTTGAGAATGCCGAGCATACCCACAACAACGTCCAGCGATTTCTCGACGCAAAGGCCGACCAACATCTCATCTTTGACACCCAATTCGATCAGGTAATGAGCGAGCTGGTTAGCGCGAGCGTTGAGCTCGGCATACGTTAGTTGCTCGTTCTCGAATACTGCCGCGGTAGCATTTGGTGTTCGCTCCACCTGTTCTTCAAACAGCTCGTGAATACATTTGTCTCTCGGGTATTCGACCCTGGTATCGTTCCACTCAACGAGAATCTTTTGTTGCTCTTTATCGCTCAGGTATGAGATGTCGGCTACGCGCTGACGTGGATTGGCAACGATCGATGCGAGCAGATTGTTGAAGTGCTTCCCGAGTTCGTCGATGGTGTGCGACTCGAACAGATCGGTGTTGTACTCGAAGATACCTCTTAATCCCTGCTCCGTATCGAGCACTGATAAAAGTAGATCGAAGGTTGCGGCTTCGATATCGAAGTTGAACGGGTGCAACGTGACACCGCGCAGACTCAACTCCGCGTCCTGCGGCGTGTTTTGTAACAGGAATTTCGCCTGAAATAGCGGAGCGCGATTTAAATGCCGTTCGGGCTGAAGCGCTTCGACGAGTTTTTCAAAAGGCAGATCCTGATGAGCATAAGCTTCAAGAGCAGTATCGCGAACACGTTGCAATAACTCAAGGAACTCAGGGTTATCCGACACGTCGGTGCGCAATACGATCTGATTGACGAAGAAGCCTATGACAGATTGAGTCGCGCTGATGTTGCGATTAGCAATGTCAGAACCCACCACGATGTCCTTCTGTCCCGTGTACCTGGAGAGAAGAACCTGGAACGCCGCCAGCAGCGTCATGAAGAGCGTCACGCCTTCCTGACGGCTTAACTCACGGATTTTTTCAGACAGCTCGGCAGGCACAATCATCCCTTGACGAGCGCCACGAAATGTCGGCACTGCCGGACGTGGATGATCAGTCGGTAATTCGAGCTCGGCGGGTGCGTCCTTCAGTTGCTGCTTCCAGTAAGAGAGTTGCTCATCGAGCACCTCACCTTGCAGCCACTGCTGCTGCCAGTAAGCGAAATCGGCGTATTGGATTGAGAGCTCCGGAAGCGGTGAAGCCGCGCCGCTGGAAAACGCCATGTAGAGACGCGAGATCTCGTTAACGAGAATGCCAATGGACCAGCCGTCCGCAATAATGTGGTGCAGACACCACGCCAGCGCGTGATCCTGCTCGTCGAGTTGCAGCAGAGTCAGTCGCATCAGCGGACACTTCTCAAGATCGAAGAGTCGCTCTGCTTCTGCAATGGCGATCTCCCGCGCTCTCTGCTCGCGCTCGGATCCAGGCAGGTGGCGCAGATCAATAACCGGAAGATCTATTTTCAGCGATGGCTCGATCACCTGGATAGGTCGTCCATCAACCGCAGTAAAACGTGTGCGCAGCACTTCATGACGCCTGATTATCTCGTTGAGAGTTTGTTCGAGCGCTTTGACATTCAACTCTCCGCGCAGACGGATTCCGGCGCGAACGTGGTAAGCGCGACTATCTCGATCCATTTGATGAATGAACCACAGTCGTTGCTGAGCGAATGAGAGAGGCAACTCCTGGTCTCTCGAGACACGTTCAATCCGAGGACCCTCCTGGGTTTGCTTCGCTCGCGTGATCTCTTCGACCTCCGTGGCAAGTCCGGCGATCGTGGGTCTTTCAAAAAGACTGCGAAGTGGCAAATCGATTCCTAACGTGTCGCGCATACGCGCCAACAGTTGTGTCCCCAGTAGCGAGTTGCCACCCAACTCGAAGAAGTCCTCGCTGGTTCCAAAGCCATCGATCATCAATACCTCGCACCAGAGCTCCATCAACTGGCGCTCGATGTCGTTCCGCGGAGCGGCGACCTTCACGCTTTGGTCCAACCGTCCCGTGTCAGGAGCGGGCAATGCCTGCCGGTTGACTTTGCCGTTACGCGTCAGCGGCATCTCGTCGAGAAAAACAAAAGCAGAAGGCTCCATGTATTCGGGAAGTCGCTCGCGCAGGTACGCACGCAACTCGTTTGCGGAAGGTGGAGCATCAGGAGAGCTCGTTGTGACGTATGCAACCAGCCGCTTGTCGTTTGGCACATCTTCGCGCGGGATCACAACGGCTTCGCGGATCTGCGGATGTGCGACGAGAACGGCTTCGATCTCCGCCGGCTCGATACGAACACCTCGAAACTTAATCTGATGATCCAGCCGGCCAAGAATCTCCAGCTGGC
>DASUYO010000047.1:0-6381 GCA_036377375.1 Pyrinomonadaceae bacterium | reverse complement strand
GGTCTTTATGTGTCTTTTGATGACGGCGAGAACTGGGAGCCACTGCAAAGCAATTTGCCGCGCGCGCCGGTCTATTGGATGGTGGTCCAGGAGCAGTTCAATGATCTCGTGATCGCAACGTACGGGCGCGGTTTCTGGATCCTTGACGATCTCACACCCATCCAGCAGATGAGCCAAACAGTGCACGATTCGAGCGCGTATCTGTTTCCGCCACGAGCGACTTACCGGTTCAGACCAAGTGTGACGCCAGTCACCATGTCAGACGATCCTTCCCCGGGACAAAACCCGCCGTACGGAGCGGCGATCACGTACTACCTCAAGTCAGCGCCGTCAGGCGATGTAAAAATCAGAATCGAGGATGCGAAGGGGCAGACTGTCAGAACTCTTAACGGCTCAAAGAACGTTGGACTGAATCGCGTAACCTGGAACCTCGAAGGTGAAGCGACAACAGAAGTGCGCATGAGGACTGCTCCGGCGTACGCGGCTGAGATTCCTCTCGGCCCCGACAAGACTCGGAATGCTCCTGGCACAGGGCGTTTGTCGATTTTGATGCCACCGGGTAATTACACGGTGAAACTTCTCGGGGCGGGTCAGGAGCTCACTGAGCCGCTCGTAGTCAAAAAGGATCCGAACTCCGGCGGCACTGAAGCCGACATCAGTGCGCAACACATGATGATGCTCGAGTTGCGGAAGGATGTGGAGAGTGGCTCGCAAATGGTGAATCAGATTGAGTTCATACGCAGTCAGCTAAATCAGTTGACTACGACTTCGAATACAGCTTCAGATTCAACGTCCGCAAAGTCCGCTGCCGATGAGCTTGATAAAAAATTAATCGACATCGAAGAGAATCTGGTACAGCGGAAGCTTACAGGTCAGGGGCAGGACACGGTTCGTTATCCACCGAAGTTGTTGAGTAAGCTCAACTATCTGGCGAGTGGGTTGGCGAGTGGAGACTTTGGACCGACGAAACAGCAGCGTGAGGTGCATGCGTTGTTGAGGCAACAACTCGGTGATCTGCGTCAGCGCCTGGACGCAGTCTTGAAGGATCTGCCATCCTCCATCAAGCCTAACCCTTAAGACCACAAACAAATAAGCAGCGGGGGCTTGCCCCGCTGCTTTTTGTGCCTTTTGCGGCTAACTCTTTGTGGCGAAGCCGCGCTTCCTCATCAGGGCGTCGATCTTCGGATCGCGGCCGCGGAATGCGCGATATGCCTCGGCCGGATCGGTTGTATTTCCGACCGCGAAGATGTACTTGCGCAGCCGTTCCGCAACCGTTCGATCGTACGGTCCTTTGCCTTCGACAAACGCGCCAAACGCGTCCGCTGTCAGCACGTCTGACCAAAGGTAGCTGTAGTAACCAGCCGAATACGAATCGCTCGAGAAGACGTGAAGGAAGTGCGGCAAGCGGTGACGCATCACGATTTCCTTCGGCATGCCAAGCTGCTCGAGTGTTTCGCGCTCGAATGCGTCAGGATCGATCTTGCGGTCGCCGGCCAGATGCAGCTTCATGTCGACCAATGCCGCCGATAAATATTCAACCGTCGCAAATCCCTGATTGAAAGTCGCCGACCGTTTAATCTTATCGACCAGTTCCTGCGGTATCGGTTTTCCCGTCTGATAGTGAAGCGCGAATCGCTGAAGCACTTCCGGAGTCGAAAGCCAGTGCTCCATAAGCTGCGATGGAAACTCGACGTAATCGCGCGGCACTGCGGTTCCGCTCAAGGACGGGTATGTGACGCTTGAATTCAAACCGTGTAAGGCGTGTCCGAACTCATGAAACATCGTAGTAGCATCATCCCACGAGATCAGCACAGGCTCACCCGGTTTGCCTTTAACAAAATTGGCGTTGTTGGAAACGATGGTGGTGATGTTGCCATTCAGCCGTTCCTGTGAGCGATACGCATTCATCCACGCGCCTGAGCGTTTACCCGCGCGAGCGTACGGATCGAAGTACCAGAGACCGATGTGTTTCTTTGTGGTCTTGTCAGTGACTTCCCACACGCGAATGTCTGGATGGGCCACCGGAACATTTGTTACTGGCGTGAAGTTGAAGTTGAAGAGCTCGCCTGCGACCCAGAAAATTCCTTCACGCAGCTTCTCGAGCTGGAGATAAGGTTTGACTTCGTTCTGGTCGAGATCGTATTTCGCCTTTCGAACCTTCTCCATGTAGTAGCGATAATCCCACGGCTCGATCTTGATCTTCGCGCCTTCCTTGTCGGCGAGTGCCTGCATGTCGGCAACTTCCTCATGCACACGCGCGACTGCGGGCTTCCACACGGCTTCCATCAACTCCATCGCCCTCTCCGGCGTCTTGGCCATCGAGTTTTCGAGACGCCAGTGAGCATGTGTCGGATAGCCGAGCAGTTTGGCGCGCTCTGCACGCAATTGCAGTATCTCGCTGATGATTGCGTTGTTGTCGTGCTCGCCGCCGTTATCACCGCGGTTCACAAACATGCGCCATGCTTTTTCGCGCAAGTCGCGGCGATCGGAGTAAGTCAAAAACGGATCGATCGACGAGCGGGTATTCATGATTACCCATGTGCCTGGTTGTTTCTTCGTTTCAGCAGCAGCGGCGGCAGCATCACGCAACGATTGCGGTAGTCCTGCCAACTCATCTTCGCTTTTGAGAACGAGAAACTGATCAGTCTCTTCTGCCAAAACGTTTTGGCTGAACTTCGTAAACAGCCCCGCAAGCTTTTGGTTGATTTCCGAGAGACGCTTCTTTGCTTCCGGATCCAGACGTGCGCCGGCGCGAACAAAATTCGTGTAGTAATACCAGGTGAGGCGCTGTTGTTCGGGGTTCAGCTTCGCTTTGACTGGTGAGTTGTAAACAGTCTCGATGCGCTTGAAGAGCGGCTCGTTCTGAAATATTTGATCTTCGAACGCTGCGAGGCGCGGCGCCATCTCGCGTTGGACCACCTGGTATTCGGGACTACTCATCGTCGAGCCCCAAACTCCATACAAGGTTGAAACGCGATCGAGTGTGCGACCTGTGCGCTCGAGAGCAGCGATCGTGTTCTCGAAATCGGGTGGGGCTGTGTTGTTTGCGATCTGCTGTATCTCCGTGAGCTGTTCGGCCATGGCCGCTTCCAGCGCCGGCTTGAAGAGTGCGATCTGCACACGGTCAAACGGTGGCACACCACCATACGGACCTTCCCACTTTGAGAGCAACGGATTCTCATCAGTCATAGCAAAGGCAACGAGCAGTACAATACTTCCAAGGATCAAGTGACGCATAAGCTGACATTCCAATCTGATTAGAGTTGGGAGTAGTCAGTAGTATAAGCAAGCCGCAGATGAACGCAAATGAACGCAGATCGGATCTGCGTTCATTGCGTTCATCTGCGGCTTAACTTAAGGTTCGCCCTCGCCCTTCTTGCCTTTCTTCTTGGCGGGTTCGGCTTCGCGTGGTCGTGTTGCGGGTGGCGGCGGTGTCTCGACCTTCGGCGTTGCTCCCTCGGGCTTCGCTTGTGACTTTGGATGATCTTCAGTGTCCGCTTTTGGTGGTGGCGGCAGAGTCATCTGTTCCAGCTTGGGCTCAGTGGTGCTGCCAGTTGGCAAGGCAATGTCTTCTTCATTTTTGTCAGCCTGGGCCGCGAATTCAGCACGTTCAGCCGCAAGCTCTCTCTGGCGCTGTCGGAAAAGCTCGCGCATGTCTTCCGGCATTTCGGGCGCCTTCGGAAAATCTTCCTTGGGCTTGTCCTTCAAAAACGTCTTCATGAAGTCAATGAACATTGGCAGCGCACCATGGGCACCGGTCATCTCGTTGCCCAGCGGTTTCTTCTTTCCCGGATAACCCATCCACACGCCCGTTACATACGTAGGTGTGTAACCGATGAACCAAACGTCTGTGTGATCATTTACAGTGCCGGTCTTGCCTGCCAGCGGCACGCCAAGCACCTGTGCGGCACTCGCCGTTCCACCCTGCACGACACCGCGCATCATCGACACCATTGTCAACGCGACGTATTCGCTCATCACTTTGTAAGTCGTTCTTTCCCACTCCTCGAGTGCGGCGCCATCGCGATCCAAAACTCTGCGAATCAAGTGTGGCTCAACGCGGATTCCTTTGTTCGGGAAAGAGGAGTAGGCAGAGACCATCTGATCGAGCGGCACTTCAGTGGCACCGAGCGCCGATGGAAGATATGGCGACATCGGCACCTTGATTCCAAAACGACGAACCATCTGCGCGCCCGTTTGAATGCCGACTGTTTGCAGCAAGTGCACTGCGGGAATGTTCATTGACTTCGCGAGCGCAGTCTTCAGCGGCAGGTCGGCACAACTGGTTGACCCATCGTAGTTATGTGGCTGCCAGTCGCCGATGCTGATCGATGCGCCACTGACAGTCGTGTCGGGAGTCATACCCCACTCAACTGCTGCGGTGTAGATGAAAGGCTTGAAACAGGAACCAGTTTGCCGGTACGCCTGTATGGCGTTGTTAAATTTATTGGTGTAGAAATCGTAACCACCGACCATCGTGATGATCTCACCGGTCTTTGCGTTGAGAGTCATCATCGCACCCTGCACCGCTGGAACCTGCGACAGCTCGACTTTCAACCTGCGGTTCTTTTCATCTACTTCCTTGATTTCAAACTCGGCGAGATGGCCGGCCTTGAACTCGTCTTTGGGTTGGCGCTTGCCCCAGCCCATATCTGCCGGTGTCAGATTAGCGGTGAAGTTGCCGAAGCGGACTGAAGCTTCGTTACGCGCACGATCCACTTTCATGATCAGGCCCATCAAGTGTCGGCCTGTTTCATAGTCGTTGCCGTACCAATCCGGATGTTTGTAACTGTTCAGCTCCTGCTGTGTTGCTGGTCCATCACCGTTGTTTACGGTCGTTGGAATCATCGTGTAGTTGGAACGCCAACCGGTGTGCGTGCGATCGTATTGCCGCAAGCCCGCGCGCACGACTTCATAAGCTTTCTTCTGCGCTTCGACATTGATCGTGGTGTAAACAGCAAGTCCGCCCTGGGCCACGCGCGTGGTGTACTTGTCTTCGAGCTCTTGACGAATGAATTCGACTGGATAATCAAAAGGACTCGATTTGTGTTGCGACTGGTAGTAAGCAGTGTCCGCAAGTTGGATCGGCTTTGCTTTTGCGGCGTCAACATCTGCCTGCGTCGCGAACCCGTTCTTAGCCATCAGATCCAGCACGAGATCGCGCCGTTCCTTGGCCTTTGCGGGGTTTGACGTGGGCGAATAATCGCTGGGGGCTTTGGGAATACCAGCGAGCAGTGCGGCTTCTCCAAGAGTTAAATCTTTTGCCTGCTTACCAAAATATGTTTCAGCGCCCGCTTCCATGCCGTACGCATTTGCGCCAAGAAACATGTGGTTGGTGTACAACTCCATGATCTGGTTCTTGGTGTAGTAGCGTTCGATCTGAAGTGCGAGAATCCACTCGTTCACTTTGCGCGTGTACGTTTGTTCTTTGGTCAGAAACAGGTTCTTCGTGAGCTGCTGAGTTAAAGTCGATCCGCCTTCGATCCTGTCGCTGGTGAGATTCTTCCATGCCGCACCCATGATTCGGATTGGATCGATGCCGATGTGATCGTAAAAGCGGACGTCTTCGACCGCGAGAATTGCGTTCTTTAAGACTGGCGGGATCTCTTCGTACTTGAGTGGAATTCTTTTTTCGAGCGCAAACTCGCCGATGACTGTCTCTCCATCGTCGGCATAAACTCTTGTGACGACACTGGGACGGTAGGTGGCGAGTGCCGCGACCTCGTTAGCCGCTCGTGAGTAGTTCAACTCGTAAGCAGCGACGATACCGGTGAGTCCACCGGCCGCGAGTGCAAGGAGCAACACGGCGGGCAGCCAAAGTCTTGCCAGGATATGCCGGCGTTGTTCAGGAGGGGTGTTGATGATTGCTGTCGGCGAATATTTCGAACGATTTGAAGACATGAGTTCAATTTTCTCCCTAAACAACTTGCCTTGATCGGGTGTCGAAGGGCAACGTGGCTAGCCACAGAAGCCTCAAAAATTATAGCTTACTGAGGACACAGAACCGAGCGCGGTAGCGCCGCGTAAACCTCACAATCTGGCGTAGTTAGTTGAGATTGACCCGGCGCTACCGCGCTCGGTTCTGTTCGCTTATAATGACTCTGCTCGCAAAATGGGGGCGACAGGCTTCGACAGGAACCTGAACGATCGTCGCGATGCATGCCGGGCTACCTTATGCAGCTCGTTAAAACGCGTAGGGAAACACAACTGCCAATAACGAATTGGCTCTCGCTGCCTAATTAAGCACCGAGCGTCTCGCCGCAAGTTGCTCATGCGCGCGGAGTGAGATGTCACTTAGATGAGCTGGCCCATACTCTCGGTCCGTGAGTATGGGCGAGACTAAAGTCGGACTAGCTCGTGCCGGGGTCTTGTCGCTTCACT
>DASUYO010000046.1:0-8611 GCA_036377375.1 Pyrinomonadaceae bacterium | reverse complement strand
CTTGGCCTGACACAGATCAGTGTTGACGACAACTTCTTTGAGCTGGGCGGACACTCGTTATTGGCAACGCAGGTCATGTCGCGTTTGCGCGAAGCATTGAAATGCGAAATGCCTCTGCGCCGGTTATTCGAGTTGCCGACTATTGCTGAGCTGGCTGCTGCAATCGAGGAGACGAAAACCGAAACGGTGCTCTCACCCATCGAGAAGGCACATCGTACGGGCGAGCTGTCTCTATCCTTCGCGCAGGAACGGCTTTGGTTCCTGCACAGGATGGAGCCGGAAAGCTCAGCTTACAATCTCTTCACCGGCATTCGTTTGTATGGTCCACTCAATGTAGCGGCGCTCGAGCAGACGCTTCAGGAGGTTGTGCGACGTCACGAAATCCTGCGCACGACTTTCGAGACCGTCGACGGTCGTCCAAGACAGCGAATTGGACCAGTCAACCTCTCGCTCGACGTGACTGACTTGAGCACACTCAATGATCACGAACAAGCGACAGAGGTTGAGCGCATCACGGACGATACAGCACACAGGCCTTTCGATCTCGCAAGCGGTCCGTTGCTCCGATGGAAATTGCTGCGGCTCGATGATGAGGAGCACGTGTTGCTGCTCGCGATGCATCACACTATCTCGGATGGCTGGTCCAGCACAGTTCTGGTGCGCGAAGTGGCGGCGCTGTACGAGGCGTTTGGCGCAGGCCGTCCTTCGCCTTTGCCGGAGCTCTCTGTGCAGTATGCCGACTACGCAATGTGGCAGAGAGATTGGTTGAAGGGCGAAGTGCTCGAAGATCATCTCGCCTATTGGCGACAGCAATTG
The DNA here is from genome assembly GCA_036377375.1 of Pyrinomonadaceae bacterium. GTDB lineage: Bacteria > Acidobacteriota > Blastocatellia > Pyrinomonadales > Pyrinomonadaceae > PSRF01. Next base: position 7,795 of record DASUYO010000046.1, on the reverse strand, counting down.
TCAGGCGCGCCGCCATTGGAGTTGCCAACCGACAGGCCGCGCCCCGCCGTGCAGACTTTCAACGGAGCCGCTGTTTCTTTTGCCCTTTCGAAAAATCTCTCCGAGGCTCTCGGCGCCTTGAGTCGTCGCGCAGGCACTACGATCTACATGACACTGCTCGCGGCATTTGCGCTGTTGATGTCGCGCTACAGTGGTCAAACTGATGTCCTGCTCGGCAGTGACACCGCGAACCGTACGCGCGTCGAGACAGAAGGTCTCATCGGGTTCTTCGTCAACATGCTCGTGATGCGCATAGACCTCGAAGGTAACCCGCGCTTCACTGAGCTGCTAAGGCGTGTGCGTGAGGTAACTCTCGGTGCTTATGCGCATCAGGAGTTGCCATTCGAGAAACTCGTCGAGGAATTGCACGTACCGCGCGAACTGAGCCGGAATCCTCTTTTCCAGGTGCTCTTCACACTGCAAAACACTGCTCGCTATCAGCTTGACGTGCCTGGCCTTCGGCTCGAATCGATACCCGCGGGAGGTAGGCCCGCGAAGTTTGATCTGACTCTTGCGATGCTCGAGTCAGATGAAGGGCTTCGCGGAGTCTTCGAATACAACACGGATCTTTTTGACGAGAAGACTGTGCAACGAATGGCGGGGCACTTTGAAACCTTGCTGACATCGATCGTAGACGATCCTCAGCAACACTTGTCTGCGCTTCGCATCATCACTGATGAAGAGCGCCGAACATTGCTTTCCGATTGGGCCGAGACTCGCCGCTCCTCACTAAAGGTTGAGTGTGCGCACCACATGTTTGAGAAACACGCTGCCGCACTGCCTGAAGCAGAAGCAGTTCAGTGTGGCTTGACAACGTTGACATATGGCGAGCTGAATCGCCGGTCCAATCAGTTGGCGAATTATTTGAGATCGATCGGAGTTGGGCCGGATGTTCCTGTCGCTCTATGTTTGAGTCGATCGGCGGCGATGGTTGTGGGCATTCTTGGCGTGCTCAAAGCAGGTGGTGCTTACGTGCCGCTGGATCCTGGCGATCCGTTGGAACGGCTGTCGATGATTCTCGAGGAGACAAAAACGCCGGTGGTGCTGACCGAATCATTACTCGCTGAACGGCTGCCGTCATATTGGGGCCAGGTGTTATGCCTGGACACTGATTGGGAGATCGTCGCGGCGCAACCCGAAGCCACCATCAATACCGCACATGCTGAGAACCTCGCATACGTCATCTACACGTCTGGTTCGACAGGTCGGCCCAAGGGCGTGATGGTGACGCATCGCGGTTTGGTCAATTACCTGAGCTGGTGCATTGAAGCTTACCGCGTGTCTGAAGGACGCGGCGCGCCTTCGCACTCCCCGTTGAGCTTCGATCTGACGGTGACGAGCCTGCTGTCACCGCTCTGCGCCGGACGAACAGTAACGATCTTGTCTGATGAGATCGCCGGAACGGGATTGACAGAATCCTTACGGAGCGAGAGTGGTTATAGCCTCGTGAAGATCACGCCTGCGCATCTCGCGTTGCTCGCAAACTCACTTCCCGACAACGCAAGCGAGTGGACCAATGCAATCGTCATCGGCGGCGAAATGTTGACCTTCGAAGCGTTGAAACCGTGGCGCGTGAAGCTGCCGCAAACCCGATTCATCAATGAGTATGGTCCAACGGAGACCGTCGTGGGGTGTTGCGTGTATGAAGTAGAGACAGCCAATGGTGCTGGCGGAGTTCCCATCGGACGACCGATCACTAACACGAGACTTTACGTGCTCGATGCGGGTTTCGAGCCGGTACCCATTGGTGTTGCCGGTGAGCTTTATATCGGCGGTTTTGGTCTTGCCAGAGGTTATCTCGAGCGGCCGGATCTGACCGCTGAGAGTTTTGTTCCGGATCCGTTTAGTCATGAAGCGGATGCTCGTCTTTATCGTACGGGCGACCTCGCACGTTACCTGCCTGACGGCAATTTTGATTTTCTCGGCCGCCGCGATCAGCAAGTGAAATTGCGTGGCTACCGGATCGAGCTCGGAGAAGTCGAGAACATTCTCGCGCGTCATCACGCAGTGCGGGAGGCAGTCGTTATCGTTCGCGAAGATGTACCGGGAGATCAAAGGTTGGTGGCTTATGTAGTTGCAAACGAGGATCAGGTTTCTAGCGCGTCCGAGTTGCGCGATTACTTGAAAGAGAGATTGCCTGACTACATGACGCCTTCGTCATTTGTGTTTCTCGATGCGCTGCCACTCACTGCGAACGGCAAGGTTGACCGCCGCGCCTTGCCTTCGCCTGATGGTGCACGGCCTGAATGGGAGACGGAATACGTCGCGCCGCGCACGTCGCTTGAAGAAGTGCTGGCGGGCATTTGGGCCGAGCTGCTCTCAATTGAGCAAGTCGGTGTGCACGACAACTTTTTCGTTCTCGGCGGTCATTCGTTACTGGCGACGCAACTGCTGGCGCGACTCCTGACGATGTTCAAGATTGAGTTGCCGCTGATCACGGTGTTTCAGTCTCCGACCGTCGCGGAGTTTGCAGAAGCGTTGAAGTCGTATGAGTCGAAACCCGGGCAGGTCGATCGGATCGCGGCAGCGATTCGGAAAGTTCAGCAAATGTCGGCCGCGGATAAAACCGCTTTGCGGCAAAAGCAGAGCGCGGCGGCATCATCTTAAAAGTAAGTAGTCGAACCTGACATCGGTCGTCATCGGAGATCGAGGTCAGTACCGTCCGCGCGGTAGCGGATGGGTCTACTCCAAGGCGCGACCCGCCCGCTATCGCAGGCGGTACTGACTGTGTCCATCGACAAAGGGTGAGTTCATGAGGGATAACCAAGTCATCACAACAGCTCAAACGTTCTCGAACGACGACCTGGATCTGCTTGCGTACGTGCTGGCGGAAGAAGGCGTTGAGTTAGACGATCTGCCTCTCATTCCGCGGCGTGCGCCGGGAGCTGAAGTTCCACTCTCGTTTGCACAGCAGCGTTTGTGGTTCCTGGAGCAGCTTCAGCCGGGGAATCCGGTTTATCACTTACCGACTGCGGTACGTGTGACGGGACCTCTCGATGTTGCGGCACTCGAAAAAACTTTCGCTGCGATCGTTCATCGTCACGAGATCCTGCGAACGACTTTTACCCTCGATGCGAGTCCACAGCAGATCATTGCGCCGTTCTCCTCGATTTCTGTTCCTATCGTTGAACTCAGCCATCTTCCACTCGAGCTGCGTGAGACGGAAATGCGACGACGCATTCGTGAAGAAGCGGCTCGTCCGTTCAGTCTCAGTGAAGGTCCGCTACTGCGCACGTTGCTGCTCCGGCTGGGCGAGCACGATCACGTGATCGTCGTGACGATGCACCACATCATCTCCGACGGTTGGTCCAGCACGGTGCTGGTGCGCGAATTTAGTGAAGTTTATGAAGCAATCGCAGCCAACCGATCTCCCGCGCTTGAAGAGCTGCCTTTGCAGTATGCCGACTACGCTGTCTGGCAGCGTAACTGGTTGCAGGGCGAAGTGCTGGAATCGCAACTGAGCTACTGGCGCCGGCAGTTGAGCAATTTGCGAACGCTCGAATTGCCGACCGACTACCCGCGGCCGGCCGTACAAACCTTCCGTGGCGCGAAGCAGGTGCTAGTCGTGCCGGCTGCGACCAGCGAAGCACTGAAGACGTTAGGCCACAGTGAGGATGCGACACTGTTCATGGTGTTGCTGGCGGCATTCGGCAGCTTGCTCTCTCGTTACTGCGGCCAGACCGAGATCACTGTTGGTACGCCTGTCGCGAATCGCCGTCGCACTGAGCTCGAATCGCTGATCGGCCTTTTCGTTAACACACTCGTCCTGCATCTCGACACGGCTGAGTGCGAAAGCTTTCGCGAGCTGATTCGTCGCGCAAGAGAAGTATGTTTGGGAGCTTACGCTCATCAGGATGTGCCGTTCGAAAAACTCGTTGAAGAGCTCCAGCCTGAGCGCAGTTTGAGTCATACACCGCTATTCCAGGTTTTGCTGGTAATGCAAAACGTGCCGCGACGCATTTTGGATCTTGAGGGGCTGCGCCTGGAGGGACTTCCCACTGAGTTGGGCGCGACCAAGTTTGACCTGACACTCGTCGCCGAGGAGCACGAAGAGGGTCTTACCTGCACGATCGAGTACAGCACTGACTTGTTCGCGGCGGAGACAATCAATCGACTGGCACAGCACTTCGAAAGATTGCTGGAAGAGATCGTCGCGGATCCGGATCGTCGTCCTTCAGAGCTGGAGTTGTTGAGTCGTGCAGAGCGAAGAAAGATCGTCGTTGAGTGGAACGACACGCAACGTCCGTACTCATACGACGTGCCGATACACGAATTAATCGAACGACAAGTCGAAAACACGCCTGATGCGGTCGCGCTCGTGTTTGAGGAACAACGTCTCACTTACCTCGAGCTTAACGAGCGTGCCAATCGACTGGCACATCGCCTGCGCAGAGCAGGAGTTGGACCAGATGTCCTGGTGGGTGTGTTGATGGAAAGATCGGTGGAGATGGTTGTCGCACTGCTCGCGACATTAAAGGCGGGTGGAGCGTATCTGCCACTCGATCCGGAGTATCCGCGCGACCGGCTCGATTTTATGTTGCGCGATGCGGGCACACCGGTTGTGCTGACGCAGGAAAAATTTCTCGCTCGATTGCCGGAGTATAGTGAAACAGTAATCTGTGTCGATGCTGAATGGGAAAGTATCGCGCAGGAGCGGCGAGAGAATCCCGCGACTGTAGCCGGTCCGGATCATCTGGCTTATGTAATCTACACCTCCGGATCGACCGGACAGCCGAAGGGGGTAATGATTCCTCACCGCGGCATTAGCAACCGACTCCAGTGGATGCAGGAAGCCTACCAATTAACGCAGTCTGATTGCGTGCTTCAGAAGACTCCGTTTGGATTCGACGTTTCGGTTTGGGAATTCTTTTGGCCGTTGATGACCGGCGCTCGGCTGGTAGTGGCTCAGCCGGGCGGTCATCAGGATGCTGCTTACCTTGTCGAGCTGATAGCCGAACACAAAGTCACGACCATGCATTTTGTTCCTCCCATGCTGAAGGTATTTCTGGAGGAGGAACTGTCGACTTGTGGCTCGCTGCGACAGGTGATCTGTAGTGGCGAAGCGCTTTCGACTGACGTTCAGGAGTCGTTTTTCGAGCGCCTGCACGCGGAGCTGCATAACTTGTATGGTCCGACTGAAGCGGCCGTCGACGTCACTTACTGGAAGTGTGCACCTGACGCGCAGCGTCGCTCAGTGCCGATCGGCCGGCCCATTGCCAACACGCAGATGTATGTTTTGGACCACGCGGGACAGCCCGTGCCAGTTGGAGTCGCGGGTGAGATCCATATCGGCGGCATCGGCCTGGCGCGCGGATACCTCAATCGCTCCGCGTTAACTGCCGAACGATTCGTTCCCGATCAGTTCAATCAAGTGCCTGGCGCGCGTCTCTACAAAACCGGCGATCTCGGACGCTACCGCGCGGACGGCGCTATCGAATTCCTGGGCCGATTGGACCATCAGGTAAAAGTGCGCGGTCATCGCATCGAGCTCGGAGAAATCGAGACGGCGCTCGCCGCTCATCCAGTCGTGCGCGACAATGTTGTGATTGTCCGAGAGGATCAGCCCGACGAAAAACGTTTGGTTGCTTATCTCACGGCGGCAGGACCGAATGAAGTTGCAACAGTCGAGCTGCGGAGCTATCTGAGCGAGCGTTTGCCGGAGTACATGATACCGGCTTTCTTCATCTGGCTGGCGCAAATGCCACTGACCGCGAATGGAAAACTCGATCGGAGCGCCTTGCCCGCACCCGGAAGAGAACGCCCGGCGCCTGAGACGTCGTACGTTGCGCCGCGCAACCCAACGGAAGAATTGCTCGCTGGTATTTGGGCCGACGTGCTTGGGTTGGACCGCGTTGGCGTCGAAGACAATTTCTTCGTGCTCGGCGGTGATTCCATCCGTAGCGTGCGCGTGTTGGCCCAGGCGCGAGAACATGGGTTGGATGTTTCACTCCAGCAACTCTTTCGCCACCAGACCATCGCTGCATTGGCACGAGAGATCAAGGCGACCGACGCCAATGTTGATGTGCTTCCGAAGACGGAGCCTTTCGATCTCGTCTCTGAAAGCGACAGGCTCAAAATGCCTCCCGACATAGTTGATGCCTACCCCGTTACGATGCTTCAGGGCGGTATGCTTTTCCACATCGCGTTATCACCGGAAACTGCCGTCTATCACAACGTCAACAGTTGGCACTTGCGTGCGCCGTTTGATCGCGAGCACTTCTTAGCGGCGGTCGCGCGCGCGGTCGCTCGTCATCCAATTCTTCGCACCTCCTTCGATCTCACGTCGTACAGCGAACCACTGCAACTGGTCCATGAGTCAGCCACGATGCACGTGGGCATTAGCGATATTCGTTCTCTCCCAAACGAGGAACAAGGCGAGGTTCTCGATCAATTCGTGGCGGAGGAACGAGTCAAGGAGTTTGACCTGACGCATCCGCCACTATTGCGCTTTCACCTTCACCGTCGCACGGATAACAGTTTTCAATTCACGCTGACGGAGAATCATCCGATTCTGGATGGCTGGAGCTTGAACTCCACACTCTCCGAGATTTTCACCACCTACTTCGCACTACTGAAGGGACAGGCACCTGAAGCGCCGCCTCCAACCGTGACGTTCCGCGATTTCGTCTTGATGGAACGACAGACGGTCGAATCGCAAGAACATCAGGCGTTTTGGCGGGAAAAATTGCGCGATCTACAGGTTACGCGTGTGCCCCGGCTGCCTGCGCGCTATCAGGACGGCGATGGCCACCGCATTCGTCAGGAATATGTGCTTGTGTCGGAGCAATTGTCCGAAGCGTTGCATGCGACGGCGCGCCGTCTCAAGTTGCCACTCAAGAGCCTGCTGTTGGCTGTCCACATGAAGGTGCTGAGTGTCTTGAGCGGAGAAACGGATGTTACCAGCGGTCTCGTAACCAATGGCAGGCCGGAAGCGCTCGATGGCGAGCAGGTGCGTGGCTTGTTCCTCAACACCCTGCCTTTCCGCCTGCGGATACCGAACGGCTCATGGGCCGACCTGGTTCGCGCGACGTTCGAAGCAGAGTGGGAGCTCTTACCTCATCGTCGCTACCCATTGCCCGCGTTACAAAGGGAAATGGGCGGGCAGCCGCTCTTCGATGCGCAGTTTAACTACGTCCACTTTCACGTTCTCGAGGATCTATTGCACTCGGGCGACATTGAAGTCCTGCCAGATGTTAAGAAGAGAGTTTTCGAGGAAGCGCACTTCCCGTTGACTGTGGCTTTCGGATTGAACGCCTTGTCAACACAAATCAACCTGATGCTTCAGTACGACGCGCTCGAACTCTGCCAAACGCAGGTTCAATCGATCGCGACTTACTTTATCGAGACTCTCGAAAGTATTGCGGAGAGAACTACAGAAAGCCATGACACATACGTTCCGCTGCCCGACAGCGAGCGCCAACAATTGCTCGTCGAATGGAACGATACTGCGCGCGACTATGCTTCTGGCTGCTTACATGAATTATTCGAAGCGCAGGCTGCGCGAACACCTGACGCTGATGCAGTCGTGAGTGATAACGAGTCTTTTACATACAGTGAGTTGAATGGGCGGGCTAATCAACTGGCCCATCACTTAAGCAATCTTGGCGTACGATCCGATGCGAGAGTGGCGATCCTGTTGGAGCGTTCGGTCGAGATGGTGGTGGGCCTGCTCGCCATTCTGAAGGCAGGCGGCGCCTACGTTCCGCTCGACCCCGACTATCCTCACGAGAGGCTACGGTTCATGCTTGACGACTGC
>DASUYO010000045.1:0-3300 GCA_036377375.1 Pyrinomonadaceae bacterium | reverse complement strand
ACAGATGGGAGTCGAAGACGAAGGTCCGGGGATTCCGGTTCAGTTGCGTGAGCGAGTTTTTGATAAGTTCTTCCGCGCGACGCGAGACGGTGACGTTCGCACGCGTCAACCGACAGGCACCGGAATGGGCCTCGCGATTGCGAAGGGAATCGTCGAAGCACACGAGGGCAGAATCTGGATCGAGTCGGGCAACAACGGCAAGGGCACGCGCGTGATGTTCACGCTGCCAACTGGTGATGAAGATGTAGTTGACGAAGTGCAGTATTCTGCTTCAACCCTCGATGAGTAATCAGCCGAAGATCCTGGTTGTAGATGACGAGCCGCAATTGACGCGCGTGCTGCGGACCGGTCTGAAGTCGCGCGGTTACGACGTGCGCGCAGCGGCAGATGGCCTCGCCGGATTTGAAACTTTCAACGACTGGCATCCGGATCTCGTCATTACCGATCTGGCGATGCCGAATGTTGATGGAATCGAGTTGTGCCGGCGTCTGCGTGCGATATCACAGGTGCCGATTATCGTGCTGTCGGCGAAAGGCGAAGAGAAGACAAAGGTCGAGGCACTGGATCTCGGCGCCGACGATTTTATTACCAAGCCGTTTGGGATCGATGAATTGCTGGCGCGCGTCAGAGCTTCACTGCGTCGCGCGAATGCGCCGGCTCTCAACGAAGCCACGCCAACGATTCTCGACTCGGGTGATTTTCATGTGGACCTCGAGTCACGCGAGATCACAGTGCGTGGCAAACCGATTCACCTGACGCCGAAAGAGTTTGATCTGCTTGTCTACTTTATAAAGCACGCCGGAAAAGTGTTGACGCATCGTACGCTACTCGCGGCGCTGTGGGGCGGCAACTACGTCGAACAGAACGAATACCTGCGCGTGTTCGTCGGTAACTTACGCAAGAAGATCGAGCCCGACGCCGCGACCCCTCGCTACATCCTCACCGAACCCTGGATCGGCTACCGCTTCGATCCCGATTAGCCACAAAAAGGCACAAAAAGCACAAAAGAGCTCTTTACGAACTTTTTATGAACCCTTTACGCCCATTTTATGCGGCAGGGCGTAAGTTGCGTTCATGAGCGAAGAAATTCAACACGACCCAATTGCCTGGGAGCCGTGGGCAGCGGTCGCGTGTTTTGTATGTGCTGCCTTCTCTCTTGCGATCGGTGGTGTGCTTACCACACGTTGGTTGTTGAACGAACAGCTCCACCCATTCCTCCACGGCATCGGCCTGATCCTCCTGATCATCGGCATTCCACTGATCATTCTCGGTGGTCACTGCATGGATTTGCAGGAGAAGAAACGTGGGATCAATCAGAGGTGAGATTGCGATGCTCGATGTCATTTTCATAGCTGCGACGATTGGCTTCTTTGGGATTGCCCTCGCTTATGTGCACGCGTGCGAGAAGCTGAGACGAGGATGAAGGAATGAGTCTGGAAACTGTTTTGAGTCTCACAGTGTCTGTGTTGCTGCTGGTTTATCTGGCTTACGCGCTGTTGCGTGCGGAGAAGTTTTGAAACGATGACGCTGAATGGTTGGTTACAGATCCTTTTCTTCTTTGCGCTGATACTGCTTGTTACCAAGCCGCTCGGTCTGTTCATGGCCCACGTGTTCAATCGCGAGCGTACGTTTCTGGATCCGCTTTTACGACCACTTGAGAGGCTGATCTATCGCGTCACACGCGTTGATGAACGTCACGAGATGCATTGGACCGAGTATGCACTGACGATGCTGCTGTTCAGTGGTATCTCGATGCTGGTGCTTTACGCTTTGCAGCGGCTTCAGGGTGTGTTGCCGTTCAATCCTCAGCACCTGCCTGGTGTTGATTCGAGCGGCTATGTTGGTTCTTCCTTCAACACTGCCGCATCGTTCACAACGAATTCCAACTGGCAATCATATGTACCCGAGACGACGATGAGCTACCTCACACAGATGGCCGGACTCGCTTATCACAACTTCGTCTCGGCTGCGGTTGGTATCGCGTTAGCCATTGCTTTCATCCGCGGCATTGCACGTCGCGAAATGCAGAGCATTGGAAACTTCTGGGTGGACCTGACGCGTGCGACGCTTTGGGTGTTGTTGCCGTTTTGCCTCATCGGTTCGCTGCTGCTCGTGTCACAGGGAGTCATCCAGAACCTAAGACCGTACGACATTGTGAAATTGGTTGATCCGCAAACTGGTGGACCAACCGAGCAATTGATCGCGCAAGGACCGGTCGCATCGCAGGAGTTCATCAAGCAGTGGGGCACAAACGGCGGCGGATTCTTCAATGCTAATGCCGCGCATCCGTTTGAGAATCCCACGCCGCTAACGAATCTCATCGCGCTCTTTTCAATCTTTGCGATCTCCGCGGGGCTGACTTACACGCTCGGGCGCATGACCGGTTCGCAAAAGCATGGTTGGGCAGTCTGGTCTGCGATGGCAGTGCTCTTTTTGGCCGGCGTCCTTGTTACTTACTCGAGTGAAGCGCGCGGCAATCCGCTATTAGCCTTGCAACCCGGCGGAAATATGGAGGGCAAAGAAGTTCGCTTCGGCATTGCAAACAGCGCTCTCTTTGCAACAGCAACCACTGACGCTTCGTGCGGCGCCGTCAACTCGATGCACGACTCGTTTACTCCGCTCGGCGGCATGATTCCACTCGCAAATATCATGCTCGGTGAAGTCGTCTTCGGCGGAGTCGGTGCGGGGCTTTACGGCATTCTGATCTTCGTTGTGCTTTCAGTTTTCATTGCCGGACTGATGGTGGGACGGACTCCCGAATACCTCGGCAAGAAGATCGAATCTTATGACGTGAAGATGGCAATGCTCGTCGTGCTTGTCTTCCCGCTGCTGGTGCTTGTGTTCACCGCAATCAGCGCAGTATCGCCATCGTTCGGCACGTCGCAATTGAATAATCCCGGACCGCATGGCTTAAGTGAAATGCTGTACGCGTTCACTTCGGCAACGGGCAACAACGGATCAGCCTTCGCCGGAATCTCGGCGAACACGCTCTGGTACAACACGACGATTGGAGTGGCGATGCTGGTTGGTCGCTTCATGATGATCATTCCGATGCTGGCGATAGCGGGCAATCTCGCGAGCAAGAAGATTGTTCCGCCGTCGTTGGGGACGTTTCCGGTGACGACACCGCTGTTCACGACGCTCTTAGTGAGCGTGATCGTGATTGTTGGCGCGTTGACCTTTTTCCCGGTGCTTAGCCTTGGGCCAATAGTGGAGGCGCTACTAATCCGTCAACTGTCGGGGCGGCCCTCCGTGGCCGCCCGTCGTGGGGACGCGCTTGGTTGGTGAGACGGGCGGCCA
>DASUYO010000044.1:0-11493 GCA_036377375.1 Pyrinomonadaceae bacterium | reverse complement strand
CGCCCGTCGTTTGTAACACACAGTTTGGTAAGACGGGCCGCCACGGAGGGCCGCCCCTACAGTTGAATCCTGGACCACAGCAAATTGCAGGACCAAAAAAAGCACAAGAAGAAAGTAAATCTCAGTTATCTGCTGCGACCTCACCGCGCCATGCTTGCGCTCGCTTTCATCGCGGTGCTGGGCGAAGCCGCGACTGATCTGCTCGAACCATGGCCACTGAAGATCGTCTTCGACTACGTGTTCGGAGCGAAGCACATGCCGCCGTGGATGTCTCAATTGATTGGCGCGACTTTTGGTTTGACTAAAGTCGCGATTCTTCACTTCGCCATCCTCGCAGTAATAGTCATCGCGGTGGCCGGTGCTCTCAGCGCCTACGCTGAAAAATATCTAACCACTTCGGTTGGTCAGTGGGTGATGCACGATCTGCGGCGCGCCCTCTATCATCACATTCAACGATTATCTCTCGCTTTCCACGATCAGAAGCGGACGGGCGATCTCATCAGCACCGTTACGGCCGATATCGATTCGATTCAGGACTTTATCTCGCAGGCACTGCTGGGGATCGTCGTTAACGTGCTGACTCTCATCGGCATGCTTGCTGTCATGCTTTATCTCAACTGGCGCTTCACACTGATCGCGCTTTCAGTAACACCATTCCTGTTTATTGTTGTCTACACTTACACACGTCGCATCAAGCAAGCCTCACGTGCGCTGCGGAAGAAAGAGGGTGAAGTAGTTTCAACCGTTGCGGAAGTGCTCTCTTCAATTCGCGTGGTGAAGGCATTTGCGCGAGAGGATTACGAAGAGGCACGTCTTGCACAGCAAAGCCTTGAGAATGTCGAGATTGCGCTGAAGGCACGCAGTCTAAAGGCGAAACTGGCGCCGGTGGTCCAGGTAATCGTCGCTGTCGGAACATGCCTGGTGCTGTGGTATGGCGTCAACCTGGTGCTGACAAATCAAATGACCTCCGGCTCGCTGCTCGTTTTCCTGCTCTATCTCGGCAAGATGTACAAGCCGATGCGAGACCTGTCAAAGATGACCGACACGATGTCGAAAGCGGCAGTTGGTTACGAGCGCATACACGAGGTGATTGAGACCGAAGACGAGGTACGCAATCTGCCGGGTGCAAAAAAGGCTCCGAACTTCAGAGGCGAGATTGAATTTGACCACGTGCATTTTGCGTACGGTGAAGGTTACCGCACTCTTACTGACGTCAATCTACGAGTCGAGCCCGGTCAACTTGCTGCTCTTGTTGGTCCAACAGGTGCAGGCAAGACAACTATCGCGGGTTTGATCGCGCGCTTCTACGATCCGCAAAAAGGCGTGGTGAAGATCGACGGGCAGGATGTGCGAAGTTACAAAATCAAATCGATGCGACGGCAGATCAGTTTTGTCTTGCAGGAGACGCTTCTCTTCAGAGCGCCAGTTTGGCAAAACATCGCGTATGGCCGGCCGGAGGCTTCACGCGAGGAGATCCTGCGTGCCGCAGAGTTAGCGAATGCTGACGAGTTCATCAGGAACATGCCGCAGCAATACGACACGATGGTTGGTGAGAAGGGCGTAACTTTATCCGGTGGCCAGCGCCAACGCATTGCAATCGCGCGAGCGATTATTCGCAACGCGCCAATCCTGATACTTGATGAGCCGACATCTGGCCTTGACGCTGCCTCGGAAGAGTTGGTTTTCGAGGCGTTGACCAGACTGATGGAGGGTAGAACAGCGATCGTTATCGCGCACCGGCTAGCGACTATCAGACGCGCCAATGTGATCTTTGTTATTGATCACGGGACGGTTGTCGAGCGTGGCACACACGAGACCTTGGTCCATACTGGTGGACTCTATTCCCGCCTCTACGATATCCAATTTCATCCACAGATTGCACAGATTGAATCTGCGTAATCAGCTTGTCAGCTTGTTGCTAAAATGCGAAATGGTGGCAAAAAATGAGTGTGGGTGGCGCCGCCTCGGAGCTGATCCTGATTAAATATGGGCTGCTGGCTGTCTTCGTAGCCGCGATATTTGAAGCCGACGTGATACCAGTGCTGGCGGGAGTCGCGGCACATCGCGGCTATCTCCATCCGGTTTTGGCTGTTGCCGCAGCCAGTTTCGGCGCTCTTGCAGGTGATTGTGCTGGTTCTACGTAGGCCGGCACAAATTGATCAGGAATAGCGCGAGACTTCAGCAAATAAGATCAAAAGCCGAGATTCTATTTAAGCGTGTGGGTCACTGGCAGATTCCAGCGTCACACGTGATCTACGGAACACGCGTTGCGACGATGACTTTCTTAGGGGCGCGAGGCTCATCGGCAAGCAGATTCGTGTTGGTTGATGGAGTGTCTTGTTTGGCATTAACGACACTTCTGTTTTCCCTGGGCTTCGCGCTCAGCGCTAGCGTCTCATTGGTGCTCATTAACGTGAGGCGAGTAGACATCGTTTTGCTCGTCGCTGTTGCTCTCATCGGTTTGATTCTCCATTTTATCGGTGTGGCTATTTTGCCTCATCACCCTAAAGAGCCACACAAAGCGAGCCGCAAAAAGGCACAAAAAGCACAAAAGGCTTAATTCAACCCGGATGTCTTACTCAAACCCTTGTGCCTTTGAGCCTTTCGCGCCTACGCGTGAAAGCTCTCAATGTAAGGTGTGCAATCTCTCGCTGGGAATCGTTAGGACTTTCGTGATACTAAAGCACACTACGTAGCCGAAAAACCTGAAAACGATTGTCATTCAATTTTCTCCGGGGGATGATAGAAACCGACTCGCCAGCAGCATAACGAACGTTACAAGTTCAAACAACGGGGAGCCCTGCCTACTTAACCGGCAGGATACTGCTATAAGGCCTCAAGACTTTTGCGCTTCTTTGCGGCTTAAAACCGACTTATAATCCCGCCGCCTTCCTTCTGATCTTTCAAATGCTAACCTGAAGGAGTTCGTCATGCGTCCTCGAAACTTTTCCGCTCGAGTGGTTCTTATTTTTTGTGTTCTGATGCTTTCAGTTCTTTCCATTCACTTCAGCGACAATGCCGCAGCTAGATCAACTGGTTACCTCTCTTATTGCGCTTCCAGTGACCAGTCGGCGGTCTACGTGACAAAAATTTTCGATACAGGACTAAACCTTAATTTGACATTCGACTCGTACGCGATTCAGAACGAGTACAACGAGTATCTGAAGGGACGATTCGGCTTCAAAAGCAATGCAAGCTATCCCGTCAACTGTCCGCTATTCGAAACTATGAGCACGGCTCAATCTTCCAAGCGAGATTATGAATTGCAAATGCGACAGGGAAACAAACAGATCGTCGAGGTGGAATGGACCTACCCGCCCGAGCGGGCCGGCGCGATCGTTTCAGTCGGACGGCCGGGACAACACATCGCAGGCGGCGGAGTTACACCCCAGCCCGATCACACCTTTTGTATTTCCGACACTTATCAAAACACAGTCTACTTCACCGGTCCGGTCGCTACGCCGCCGCCAGTTGCGATGTATTCCTGGGTCAATGGATTCACAGATTTTCTCAAAGGAAAATACTCATTCCAGGGACGCGTCTACTGCAATATGGGTACGAGTGCAAGTGCACAGCGCCTAATAAACGCACATGTCGATGGTTCAAGAGTAGCCGGCAAAAGAGTGGTCGAGACGGGTTGGAAGTACGACGCGAGTCAGGCAACATTACCGTCGAGACCGGCTGTGCAAGATGAAGATCGAGAGCCGGCACAAAGACCAGTGGCCCAACCACCAAACCTGCAAGCTCGCGATTTTGCGATCAAAGAAAATCCGCGCGCGACGGCGTAGTGTGCACGATCGCGTGATGGCGGCGGCGTTCGATTGCGACTGCCTGCGACGTCAGATTGCGACTTACCGAAAGGATCATGTCAGCGACACACTCAGTGCTTCGCCGACCCCGCTCGAAGAACTTTTCAAAGGCGACAAGATTGATTTTAAGTCGTGTATACAGGTCGATTGGAAATTTAAGCCGGCAGTTAGAGGCGTCGCTCATCTTCCAGGAACTTCGGAAGCGGTTAGGGACTGTGTGGTAGAAAAATTCCGTGTCCTGCTTACTGCGAAACCATATCCCAACCAGGCAAAGGAACTCCTGGATCAAGCAATCGGGTCATGTAGGTAGGCTAATGCAGTCCCTCGATGGGCTGTCCATGTGTGAACTCCACAAGGTGCCCATCAGGATCGCGTAACATCGTGAAGTAGCCGACGCTGCCACCTGCATCCGTCGGCGGCTCGACGAGTATTCCCAGCTGCCTTCCTCTTTCAGCCATCTCATCTATCTGCTCTCGCAGTGCACACTGGAATCCGAGATGGTCCATACGCGAAGTGACCTCGCCTTGCCCGAGAACAAGCACGTACGTCGGATTCTTTCCCGGCGGAGTATCCGGTCCAAGCCAAACTGTTCCTCCTCCTCCTTCTCGACGACGATCGCGCACGACGGAAAGACCGCAGAAAGAGGTGTAGAACTCGATGGACCGTTCGAAGTCACTTACCGTGATAGTGATGTGAGTCCACCGTGTAGCCATTTATGATTCGTCAGACTTCTTCATCAGGTCATAGAGCTTCTTAGTAGTGTTGAGATTTCTGACAGTCATGTCCTGAAAGATCTTCCTGCTCGAGAGTTTCTGCAAGTTCGTTCGACTGAGTTCGGTTACCTGTGCCGACCACAGCAGCGTGCCCTGTCGATAGGAGATCTGTTCGATGTCGTTCCTGAACGGTAGACCGGCGAGTACGGCTTCCGAGTCGATTGTGTGGCGGAGAAAGATCACGTTGTATCGCCAACTGCTATCGTTGTTCCAGCTTGCAGGCAAACTCTTCACTAGTTTCTCCATCTCCGCAAGACTGCGTACAACTACTTTGGAATCGAGTTGATACTCCTTTGATAGCATTTCCTCGATACTTTTTTCCAGCTTGCGTGCGTCAGCTTCTTTTGTCTTGAAGATGATATTCCCGCTGTTGATGTAAGTCGTGACGTGCGTGAACCCGATTCCCTCGAAGCTCTTTTTAAGCGCACTCATGCTGATCATGTTGTTGCCACCAACATTGACCCCACGCAGCAGCGCAACGAATACACCGAGAGATGATTTGGATCCTTTCGTACTGGCCATGTTAATCGCCTAAGCAGCAACCTAAAGGTTGAACTCTGAACTATACTCGATACCCTGTCAGACGCGAATATCTAGCACTTTCATGGAACTCAGGCATAGTTCAGAGTTCAAGCTTCAGCTTGTTGCCGTTTAGCCGCGGATGATCGTGAGAGAGTAGGGCGGTAGGTTGAATGTGTTAGTGCCGGTGAGTTTCAGTCGCTGGTGATCAGGCGGGTCGTCGCGAACAGGATGGAAGTCAGCACCTAATTGATATTGATTCCGCGAGTATTGATAGAGATCGACCTCGCCGTGTAAATAACCAGGTTCGAGACCGTCAAATTCAATTTTTACATCACGCGCATTATCCGGATCTTTATTTATCAGCAGCACTGCCCACAAGTGATCAGGTCTTAGCACTGCGTAAGCGCTTATCAAGGGGTCCTCGGTGTTGCCTTGATACAACTCGTGTATACCACCACCCGGCTTGGTCCATTCATGAGTCATTAACACTGCCGCATAGTAAGTGGGCATTGGATATGAAATTCTTCCATCGTCTCCGAGCAGAAAAAGCATGTTGTTGCCCTGCGAGCACTCCACTTCCTGAAGTAATTCGTTAGGCTCATATCCATACAAGAACGTTTGCTCGCCACCGAGTGTCAGGAAATCCGCGACGGCATCGGCATTGAGTAAAGCGCCCTCCATGTCGATCTCCGGTCGACCGCCAAAAACTGAGTAGCCATATTCAGTCATAATCCAGGGAATGCCCTCGCGCACATCGGCCGTCCGCATTGCCGTAAATAACTTAGTCAGCAAGCGGGTTGATTCTTTGAGCTGCGGGCCTGTTTGCACGCATACGTCATCGAACGGATACCACTCGAACGACGAAAACGTGTAGTCGTCAAGATGTCCTCGGCGCTTGAGATATGCGACAAGTCTTCGCAGCCAATCGTCTTTGCCTTCTGAGATATCCTGGAGGCTTGGTCCACCGAGCTTGATGTTTGGATCTACAGCATGGAGCGCCTTCGCGAATTGGATATAAAGAGCACCGTAATCTTCGGGCGTAACAAACTGACCATCCGGCTCCTCACCGAGCTCCATTCGAGTGACCGGATAGCCGCGCGCTTTTAAATAGCGTAGCTCAGCGGCAGCGTTTTCCGGAGTATCGTAAAGCAGCGCAATGGGAGTCAGCATTGGCATCTGATTCGTCAGACCATTTTTGAAGATTCGATCAAATCCGACTTGTTCAATCAGTTGATCTTTATCGACAGCGCGATGCCACGGATCAGTTGATGAAACATAAATCGGTGTTTGAGCTGCATTATCACGCGCATGACTGATCTCATCGTGAAAGTGATGCTCCCCATCCAGCACGCCCACAAAGATCTCGCGCACCGCGTAGCCGACGCGCGCACGGATATCGTTGGTTTTGGAGCTTGATGACTCCGAGCTTTCCTTCATCAGTACGCGCACGAAGCGCGTCGCTACCGGCTCATTGGATAACTGGATCTCTGCGTCGCCACCGTGTTTGGTCCGAATCTCTCCGTTCGGAAATCTGTGCCACTGATCGGGTAGCAACTGGCTGATATCGTCGACGCCGGAAAAATCTCCATACTGAACGTCGTAGACGGTTGCGAACGGCTGCGCCCACTTCAACCGTATGGCATCGATAAACTTCTTCTTGCCGAAGTCGATCAGAATCCACTGTGGCAGAGTTTCTCCGGTAAAATGTCGATCAAGGTAAGGATTGCTCTTCCAAAAAGTTTTGGAATCGCCGTCGTCCAAGCGGGAATAGCCGTCGTCATTTGCCTGATCAAACGTATTGCCTCGTCGTGGCAAACGATAACCATAACTTTGCGTCAGCTCACTCGCACCACGCTTACCACTGGATTTCCAGTAGCCACGATTTGCTTCACTCCACGATCCTTGCGGATTCCAATGCCACGCTTCGCCTGCGAGTTCCGTTCGCAATCGATAACTTAACGGTTTCAAACCGGCACTCAACATCTCGCGGATATTCTTCCGCGACAGCATCTGATCGAGCTCGCCTTTTTCATGTCCATCAATTGCGGCGCCGAAAGCATGCGAAGGATCAAATCGGCTGGAAGGATTGCCGGGCTTAAAAGAGACGGTGACCTGCCTCGACGATTGAGGCACGAGTGTTTGCGGAAATGTGAAAGCAAGAAATGTACTGAGGAGTATCAGCCCAGTGAGAGCCTGACGGGCTTGCCTGCTTCTCAACATTCTATTTGCGGCTGGCAGCCTCTACGCTACGCGTCGGATCAGCGCCTTCCCAACGCACATCGGCAGTTGGACCATACGTTGAAGGCACGGTCTTATTCAGCATGCGCAAATACACTCCGAGCTGCGCGCGATGATGCGCAGTGTGCAACACGCGTCGCCAGAAAATCCAAATCCTCTCGCGCTGCACGTCGAAGAATGGAACGACTGTCAACCACCACTCTTCGTCCTGCTTTGCCAGAAAGTTCAAACGTTCGCGCGAGAGCTCAACCGTTCGTGCGGCAAACGCATGTGGAGTCCGGTTCTGCGGCAGCACTTCACTCGCCGGCACTTCCGGCAAGCCCAGAAACTCGCCGAAGAATCGTCGTTGCGAGAGGAGCTCGTGTTCCATGATCTCTCTAACGGTACTGGAATGCGGATGCGGTTTGAAAGAGAGATCGTCTTCCGTGAAATTCTGCCAAACGGAGTTCAGCTTGTTTACTTCACTCGCATAAGTTTTCAGCAGGTGCTGAAAAATTCGAGTCGAAGCAACCGGCACGGCAGAATCTTTGATAGCACTGTCTTCGTATTTCATTGTCAGAATACTCGCCCACTTAGAACGTAAAGATTGCCGCAAACTCCGAGCGGATATTGTGCGTTGTGAAACTCGGAATGCCGCGAAACAGCGGCAGCGCTCCCGAACGAAGATCCGCGCGCGTGCTGTAGTAACCCTGCTCGTAACCGAACGTGATCCACTGGTTCCATTTGTATTGAATGTTGCCAGAGAAAAGATCACTGCGGTCGCCACGTCCCCCAAACCGTCGCGCGTCGCGCGCCATCACTTGATCGTCGCCATAGTATATGTAAGCGGTCCAACCCGCGTTGCGTCCCTTCGGATTGGCATTGAATATTCGTGATAACGGAAAGCCAACTTGAATGAACCCGCCCTGAGCACGCACTGGCCGCTGTGGTGCAACGACGGGAATACCGTTGTTCAATCCGAAGACGACTGTTGATGCGCCATCGATCGAAGTCGCGGTTGCCGTACTTGTCAGCCCGGCAGTGTCGTTGAAGTTGGAGAGTAATTGCCCCGCGAGATAGAAACGCAGATCGGAGCCGCCGTAATACTTGCCGACCACAGTTATGAAATGCGTCGGCAACTGAAACTCGGCTGAGTATCCATTGCTGTTGCTGCTGACGTCTGCGCCGCTCGGAAACGCCGATTTGAATGCGACAGGCACGCCGGCGGCAGTAACGATTGCAGTCCGCCGCGCATGCTCGAAGCTGAAGATCAATTGCGCGGGAACAACATTCGCAGCTTTATCGAGTTGCCATTGAAGCACCGCGCGACCTTGAACACCCGGTCTTTGTGAATCCGCTCCCTGTCTCTCACCGAAACCTAATTGATTGCCGAGGTCACTCGGAAGATTCCCGAAAGTGGGCAGCACGATCGCTATTTCCGGCTCGAATTGAAGATTGCGTGAGCCTCCGAATTTGTGATTGAGACCAAATCTAGCCTGGGGAATTCGTGTGTAAGGAGCGCCATAACCAATACCGCCAAAGTTTGTGTTTTCGATCGTGTTGGGCATGGTCGATGAGACGAACGGCGACCAGTCCTGGCCAAACAGAACGAAGACGCTGTTGCTATCGCTGAAACGGCGATCGATTCTCACCCACGCTAAACGCAGAGACGGTTGACTCGAGCGAATAGAAGTGATGTTGCGATTGTTGACGCGCGTGAAGTCGCCTTCGAAATCGAATTCAATCTTGCCGGTGATCGTTGTCTTGGGTGCGGGATCCAACCATTCGAAATTTGCTCCCAATCGCAGACCGCGTGCGCGCACGTGAAATTCCGGTGACTTGTTCGGGCCAGTATCTGCCGCCAGGAGTGGCAACGGAAAATCATTTCCCTGCGGCGATGATGAATCGTGAATGATGCTAGTCTTGAAGAAGCCATACAGCTTGAGCCGCGCGCCGGTGCCGAGTTTTATATCCGGGATCAATCCTTCTCGCTTCGGTACATCGATGCCTAGTAATCGCACCGGGGCGACTGCGGCGATTACAGGCGGAGGCGAGGCCTGTGGTGCTGGTGAGACTGGCTCGGGCGCCGTTTTGTAATCGGCGGTGATCGTCTTTACTTCTGCGGAAGCTGCCGGCGTGCGTATCGTTTCGAACTCTGCTGCTGAAATCACGCCTTTATCGCGCAACAGCACAGCTAACCGATCCCTTTGTTCCTCCGGTGAAGCATTAGCGGTAATCGCGCGTGCTTCGGCTTCGGTGAGGATACCTTTGGCTTGCAGCACTCGGACCAGAGGATCACTCGTGTTAGCGCTTTGCGAGAAAACAACTAGCGCATTCACCAGAATGACAATCACAATCAAAGTAAGACGTAGATATGCACGCATGATCAGTTCCTTTCTCCATAAAAGGCACAAAAGGCACAAAAAGATCGAACCTACTTTTGTGCTTTTTGTGCCTTTTTGCGGCTAAACCGTTCGCTTTTCTTGTTCTTCTTGCTCTTCTTGCTCTCGCTTCTCGCGCTCGTAGGCTTCGCGCGGATCGCGGTCGGTCACAGTGCGAAACCATGCGGGATGATGCGTCCAGGCCCAGCTGTCCGTTACTGTGCCATCGATCATCGAGCGAAACGTGCCTGGTTGATGGGCCGTGCCTTCATAGATGTGAATGATGAAACCGGCCAACATCAGCAGCGCGGCGAGATCGTGAATGACATAACTCACCGCGACAATCCAACGTCCCACCACATTGTCAAACCAAATCAATATTCCGGTGATCAGAAACAATATGCCGCTCACGACAATGGCCCAGAAGTAAAGCTTCTGACCGCCGTTGAAGAATCCGACCTCTTCGGGTTCGACCGCTTCTTCATTCGTAGCGTACTGGCGCATCTTTCTCACCCAACGCCGATCCGCTTCTGTCCACGCCATCGGCGTCACCCAATTGAGAAATTGGAAAAAGAAGAAGACCTCGAACAGTAACCCAAACCATGGATGAAGCGCGCGCGTTCTTGGACCACCGCCGAAGAGTGGTGCAACCCAATGAAAGAGCCATGGCGAGTAGATCGCAAATCCGGTAAGAAGCGAGAGAATAAAAAAGATCGCAACGGACCAATGCAGGAAACGCGTGTAAACCGGATGTCGTAATAATTCGCCGCGATGAACACGCGTAGTGCCGAACCGTGCGAATTCACCACGAGCCCTTTCGTCGAATCGTTTTGCTGTTGTGCTCACGGCGTCTCCTTTCGCCCGGCATCCACTTCGTCGCCTGGACCAGTGCGAAGTTCCGGCGGTTCAGGCTGCGGTAGCTTTGGCCCATAGAACACTCGATGGAAGAAGACAGCGCCGATGCCGAGTAATCCCATCCACAGGCCGATTGGCTTTGCCAGCCATTTCCAATAGGTATAGCTGGGCGGAATGACCGGATTCGGATTCAGACCGTATCGCTCCGGCCGCTTGATGTCATGAAGCACGTAAATGACGTGCGTCCCTCCGATGGATGGCGGATCGTAAACGCCTGCATCAGCAAAACCCGAAACTTCGCGCAATTGCTTTGCGCGCAAGCCGGCAATCTGGACCATGTCAGACTTGGTTCCAAACCTCAGGCAGCCGGTCGGGCATGCCTTAATGCAGGCAGGTTCCAACCCTTGCCCCACACGGTCTGAACAAAGCGTGCACTTGTAAACTTTGTTCGTCTTCGGATGAAACTTCGGAATGTCAAAGGGACAGCCTGAGATGCAGTAGCCACAGCCGATGCAGTTCTCTTGTTGAAAATCGACGATGCCGTTTTCGTACTTGATGATCGCTCCGTCTGCGGGACAGGCTCGCAAACAACCGGGATCTTCGCAGTGCATGCACTGGTCTTTCCGCAAGAGCCACATCAAATTGCCGTCGCGCTCGTCCTCAACGAATTTGATCAGGTTGTAGTAGTTCCACTCAGTCGTGGGCATCGTCTGATAAGTATCGTTGAAGGTCGTTTCGCGAAACGGATGATCGTTCCATTCAACACACGCGACCTCACATGCTTTGCAGCCGATGCACGTCGACACATCGATGTACTTGCACACCTGTTCTTCACGCCGAACTCCACGCCCGGGCACGGGACCAGGATGCGCTGAGATTTCCTGAATCTGAAATGTCCGTGGGTTCGCCATTGTCTTATGCCCTTTCGATCTTCAC
>DASUYO010000043.1:0-8581 GCA_036377375.1 Pyrinomonadaceae bacterium | reverse complement strand
GTTCTGTTTAAGAAATGAAACTACACCTGGCGCTACCGCGCTCGGTTCTGTTTAAGAAATGGAATTAGACCCGGCGCTACCGTGCTCGGTTCCATTTTAAGATGCGTTGGCGTGCCAACCGGGTTCGCGGTAGAATGATTTGCTTTTTGAATGCGTATGATTACCTGCGATAGGTGCAAAACTGAAAATCTCGACGGCTCGCAGTATTGCGACGAGTGCGGGGCGCCTTTGAGACCAAACGGCCGCCCTAATACCGTGCATCAGAGACCTGCACACGGCGGCGGCAACGGCAATCATGCTCCGTCGCCGGGAACACAGCCTGAGCTGGTTGGCGGGCGCGTTTCCGCAGGGCTCAGCTTTTCAGCTTTACGCACAGCTGCCAAACCGCACGCCCGCCTCGTTATTGAAAAGGGCCGCTCGACGGGAAAGCAGTTTATGTTGAGTGACGTCGAGGCCCAGATCGGACGCTGGGACGCCGACGGTGGCATCTTCCCCGACGTTGATCTCGACACTGATGACCCCGAAGCCAAAGTGTCGCGGCGTCATGCCCGCATCACTCTGAGCAACGGCCAATATTTTCTTGAAGATCTCGGATCGACAAACGGTACGTTCATCAATCGTGGCAAGAGGTTAGCCCCAGGACAGCGCCAGGCATTATGCGATGGAGACGAGATCATCGTAGGCAAAACATTTCTGCGCTTCCACATCGTAAAGTAATACCTGCGACTGCGTCTTCTGTGTAGCCGCGTTCAATCGGAAAAAGACTGGTAGCTCGTTAACAGATGTCTGACTGTCATTCATGCGGTGCCCGCATTTCCCCTGGTGAGCACTTCTGTGGCAATTGCGGAGCGCAGCTGATTCCCAGTTCACACGAACTCAAAACCGTCGCTCCCAATGCGGGCGACGAGGAGGATGTGTCGGAGCGTGAAGGCCCCGAATGGGCCGAGACACTCGAGCCGACGGACGCGCCGGAGAGCGACGCAGTTGCGGTAGCTGAAGCGCGTGAGCCTTCGGGCAGTCTTGAGACTACTGTTGTTTCACCCGAGGATTCTTTAGCACCGATATCGTCTAATTCACTTGGCGGCTCTTTCACGGATAGCGTTCATCCTCCCGCTTCGCCTTCAACTTCGACTTCAAAAGAGAGTACGACCGGCGGCAAGCGCCCGAGTGTAAAGCAACTCGCTTCAAATACAGTTTTGAATGGCCGTTACGAGATCGTACGCCGCATCGGCGGCGGCGGCATGGGTGCAGTTTATCTCGCCAAAGACCGCAACCTGGGCGACGCGCCGCGCGCCGTCAAGGAGATGGTGGAGTCGCACCTCGATCCCGCACAGCATGAGAAAGCGATCGGCGATTTCAAACGCGAGTCGCTGTTGCTGACATCGCTTGAGCATCCTTCGATACCCACGATCTACGACTACTTCTACGACGAGATGTCGGGTCGCTTCTATCTCGTGATGAAGTACATTTCGGGAGGTGACCTCGCCTCGCGAATGCGTGCGGCAGTCGGCGGCAGGATTGATGAAAAGACAGTCACTGACTGGGGCATGCAAGTAGCCGACGTGCTCGATTACCTGCATTCGAGACCGAAGCAAATCATCTACCGCGATTTGAAACCGGCAAATCTGATGATCGACGGCAACACTGGTCGAGTGATGCTGATCGATTTCGGCATCGCGCGCTGGGTGACGCAGCAGGAGAAGGGCGTGACTGCTGTCGGCACGATGGGTTATGCGCCGCCGGAGCTGTTCAGCGGGCGAGTGCAGCCTGCGTCAGACGTTTACAGTCTCGGCGCGACGATGTTTCACCTCTTGACTGGTGCTGATCCACAGGACAATCCACTGCTGATCTTCGATTTCACGAAGAACCCGCGACCGCGACAGA
Source organism: Pyrinomonadaceae bacterium (assembly GCA_036377375.1). Taxonomy (GTDB): domain Bacteria; phylum Acidobacteriota; class Blastocatellia; order Pyrinomonadales; family Pyrinomonadaceae; genus PSRF01. The sequence continues at coordinate 6,697 of DASUYO010000043.1, read as the reverse complement.
TTGCGCCCTCGATTTCGAGTGAGATGGAGCACATCCTGATGCGGGCGGTGGAATACCGACCTGAAGATCGTTATCGAACTGCCGGTGAAATGCGAAACGAGCTCGCAAACCATCTGGAGAAGTTGATATCCGGAAGAGTCAACTATGGATTGCCCGCGCCTGTTTTGGGCAGCGAGACGGTCCAGGTGCAAACAGTTTACTGCGGTTTTTGCGGTGGTCGTATTGCGGCTGACGATGTATTTTGCGCTCACTGCGGCGCGCGACAGCCACTCGCCGGTGTGGGCTCGAGTCAGTTACTCCCGCACACGCCACGCCCGACTGCTAAGCTCGTCGTCGCCGGAACCACTGAGCTCGATGCTTCGTTCATTCTCCAGAAAGACAGCAACTTACTTGGGCGCACCGATCCACATTCAAACATCTTTCCGGAGATCGATCTTTCGCGGTTCGATCCCGAGACCAAGGTTTCGCGACGACATGCGCGCATCTGGCTCGAAGGAGAAACATTTCTCGTTGAAGATCTCGGCTCGGTGAATGGCACCGTGATCAACGACTCGGTGCGTCTTGCGCCCCGCCAACCACGCGTGCTCGACAGTGGCGATAAACTGCGGGTTGGCGAAACGACATTGCACTTCCTGGTTGGTTAGCAATATAGGTCCCATAGGACCTATTCGGACTTATAGGACCTGTATTCTTTTTCTGATGACTGCCGCTCAAGGTTTGCCGCGCTCCCAGGCGAAAAGCCGTGCCGCCAGGCATGGTGGTCAACCACTCAGAGCTCCCTTTCCTCTTCGTTGCGGCGCTCTGCTGATCGACTACATCGCACTCGTTTCCCTGGTTGTTTTAGGTACTCTGGTCGCGCGCATGCTCGGTGGCGGCGCACGTGCAGCCGGCAACTCCGCTGAGACTGCGGGCATCATGCTCGCGGTTTTCATGGCAGTGTTGAATCTCGGAGTAATTCCGGGTTTGACCGGTTTGACACTCGGTAAGTGGGCCACCGGCTTGCGGATCGAACGGAACGACGGCGGCAACGTCGGCATCGGGCGCGCACTGCTACGTCATTTCATTGGTTATCCAATCTCATTCGCTCTTTTTGGTCTTGGTTTTTTAATCGCTGCGGTGTCCGTGCATGGCAGAGGCTTGCACGATATGATAGCCGGCACTGTTGTCGTTCGTGAGGGTTCTATCTAGTTTGATACCGCCAGTGCGCCACCTAAAACTGTGCCAAACATGTCAGAGCTCATAGTTAAGTACCCCGACCGCGCTCCCGATCATTTTCCACTCGGCCGGCTGCGTATAACTATCGGCCGTTCGGCCCGCAACGATCTCTGTATCCCTGACCCGTTTGCGTCTCGCGTGCATGCGGAAGTTCGTCGCGAGGGCGACGAGTACATCTTGCAGGATCTCGGATCGGCGAATGGAACGCTCTACAACGGCGCGACAGTCGAAGGCGCGATTAATCTCACGGCGGGTGGACGCATTCAGATCGGAGAAACGGAGATCGTCTACGATGACGGGACGTTCAACTCCGGTATGGGCGCGACCATGATCACCGACAACTCGGATACTTCGCTGCCCGAGGCGACGATCGCGCTTGCCTCCGGCGACAGGACCACGTCCGGATTGCTCGAAGCGATTGAAGGCGCACGCACCAACCCTGAACAGATTGCATCGACCGTAACGGTTCCGAAAGCAAAACAGGGCGATTTGCTGGCGCTCATCAGCAAGGTGGGAGTTACCCTGCTTTCTTCCGACACCTTGAGTGAGACACTCGAGCAAATCGTCTCGCTGGTGTTTGAAGCAGTACCTGCGGATCGTTGTCTTATCATGATGCGCGATGAGGGCAGTGAGGATCTCCGCGTTGCAGTGGCACGATTAAGAGATCGAGTTGGTGAAGTGGGTGAGATCCGCGTCAGCCGTAACGTGCTCGATGAAGTCGTGATTCGCGGGAAGTCAGTCTTGACGTCCGACGCGCAGCACGATCCACGTTTTGCCAGCGGCACTGTGGTGCTGCAAGGTGTCAGATCCGTTTTGGCAGTTCCACTCGGAGTTGCCGACAAGGTCTTTGGAATCATCTATGCTGATTCGCCGATTGCGGAAGGTCGATTCACTGAAGACCACCTGAAGGTGTTGACAACGCTCGCGTCAGTAGCTGCGATACGCGTTGAGAACGCGCGCTTGATCGAAGCACGATTGGAGCGCGAGCGTTTTGAGCGTGAGCTCGCGTTGGCCAGTGAGATTCAGCAACGCTTTCAACCGACGGCGCCTCCACACGTGGACGGCTACGAACTTCAGGGCATCAGTTTTCCGTGTTACGAAATTGGCGGCGACTACTACGACTTCATCGAGCGTGACGATGGGCGTTTGGTGATCGCGTTGGGTGACGTGTCCGGCAAGGGAACTGCGGCTGCTTTGCTGATGTCGTCGCTGCACGCTGCGATTCATGCGCAGTCAGCATCGCACGATTCACTCGTGGCGACGATCTCGGCAGTTAATCGTTACCTTGCGGATAATATTCCCGCGAATCGCTTTGTGACGCTGTTCTATGCCGAGCTCGATCCCGAGTCGGGCGCGTTGTCGTTCCTGAATGCTGGACACAATCCGCCGCTAATTGTTCATTCTGCGGGCACTGTCGAACAACTGGCTTCGGGTGGTTTGCCGCTCGGAATCAAGACCGATGCGGAGTATCGCGAAGGACGAACGCAGTTGCAGCTGGGTGACGTGCTTGTGATCTATTCTGATGGCGTCACGGAGGCGGTCAGCCCGACGGGTGAAGAGTTTGGCGCGACGCGATTGTATGAAGTCGTCGCGCGCAATATCGAAGCGTCGGCAGCCGGCATACGCGATCGCATTGAGTCGTCGCTGACGAAGTTTGCGCAGGGGACAAGCGCCGCTGACGATATCACGCTGGTGATTGTGAAGAGACAGTCGTAGAGACAGGATGTGGACCAGGATACCGACATCGGTGGACCGCTTCACAAATTCCCGGTCACCAATCATTCCGCAATCATCCGCACTCGCAGCGACGATGAACTGATTCGCCGCCGCGCGTTCGAAACTATCCTCGCGAGCTACTGGAAACCAGCGTACAAATACATTCGCCTCAAGTGGCAGGCCGGCAACGAAGACGCGAAAGATCTGACGCAGAGCTTCTTCGCCAGCGCATTCGAGAAGAACTATTTCGCCAGTTACGACGCGCGTAAAGCGAGCTTTCAAACGTTTCTGCGCACTTGTCTTGACGGTTTTGTCGCAAACGAGCGCAAGGCTGGACAGCGTCTCAAACGCGGCGGCGATCTGGATCACTATCAACTCGACTTCGCAACTGCGGAAAGCGAGCTGGCGTCGCACGCTTCGTTTTCGATGACTCCCGAAGACTACTTTCATCGCGAGTGGGTGCGCTGGATGTTCACGTTGGCTGTCGAAGCGTTTCGCGGGTGCTGCGAAGAGTTGGGTCGTACTGTTCAGTTTCAACTGTTTGAGCGTTACGACTTGAGCGACGACAATCGTGACGTCTCCTATGCATCACTCGCAAAAGAATTCGGGCTCGAGCCGGCCACGGTCAACAACTACCTAGCCGCAGCAAGGCGTGACTTTCGTCGTATCGTGTTAGAGAAGTTGCGCGAGATAACCGCAACCGACGAAGAGTTTCGCACTGAAGCTCGATCGTTGCTTGGGATTGATGTGAAATGAGGTGGCTCTCAGACGACAAATTGAACTATCTGCGCGCAGTCGTGAGCAATCCCGACTTCAGCTCGACGAAGTACACGTTTGTGAAAGAGCTGGGACGCGGCGGAATGGGAGTAGTCTATCTCGCTGAAGATCGTGAGCTGGATCGGCTCGTAGCAATCAAGGTGCTCAACACGCCCGAAGTCACTGAAGAGCTGCGCGGCCGGATGGTTCGCGAAGCGCAAATCATCGCGCGCCTCGAGCATCCGGGAATCGTGCCGGTTCACGACGCCGGCACATTGTCCGATGGCCGAATTTTCTATGCGATGAAGTTTGTTCGTGGCAACCGGCTTGACGAATATGTCGCTGCCGGAGCGTCACTACGGGATCGACTTCGGAAGTTCCAGGCTGTCTGTGATGCGGTGGCGTTTGCACACGCGCATGGAGTTATCCATCGCGATCTCAAGCCGCAAAACATCATGATCGGATCATTTGGTGAAGTGCTCGTGCTCGATTGGGGCGTTGCAAAGATCCGCAATGATCCGCGTCAATCTGCGGCTTACGATACGAGCCCGGGCACAGTCATCGGCACCCAGACTTACATGTCGCCCGAACAGGCGCGAGGCGACATCAATCAGCTCGATGAGCGCGCAGATGTCTATTCCCTGGGCGCCGTTCTTCATTTCCTGCTCATGGATCAACCCAAAGTCAGCAAACCTGCTCACGCAATCCGTTTCAAAGCCATGGCGCAAGCGCCCGAGAACAGATATTCAACTGCGTCGGAATTGTCTGACGACATCGGGCGGCTGCTCGATGCGGAGCCGGTTTCCGCATATCGCGAAAACGCAGTCGAGAAAGTTAGCCGTTGGGTGAGTAAGAATCGTTTTCTGGTTTTGCTCGTTCTCGCCTATCTGTTGATGAGAATTTTCTTCATTTTTACCGCTCGTAGCTAAAGATTTTCCGGCGCACGTTTAATAGAAGTACAGAAAGGAGAAAGACGATGTCCAAACCCCTACTCGGAGTAGTGCTGGGCGCCATTCTCGGCGCCTTCGACGGCCTGACGGCGTGGTTTACACCCGCTGTGAGGAATCAACTTGGCGGAATTGTCGTAGGTTCCACGATCAAAGGGATAATAGCCGGAGTCGCAATCGGGTTCTTTGCGAAGAAGTTTCACTCGCTGCCAATCGGGATCTTGTTTGGTCTGCTGGTGGGTGCGTTCCTCGCTTACCTGGTGGCGCTCATGCAGGGTGGTTACTACTTGGAAATCATCCTGCCGGGCGCGCTGGTCGGACTAATCGTGGGCTTTGCCACGCAGAAATACGGCCGCACACCCGCCACCGCGAATTAGCTTTAGCCACGGATTACACGGATTACACAGATAAATTTTTATCCGTCTTCATCTGTGTAAATCCGTGGCTTAGTCGCTCGGCTTCCCTTGCAGGAGCGCTTCCGATTTCAGCGTCTGTGGCCCATTCTCGTTACAAACCGCAAACGAGGCGCCGTCGTACATCGTCACTCCCGCATATTCACCTTTCGTGTTGAGTATGTAGAAGTTGATGCCGAAGTTCGGCAAGCCCCTGCTGTTGAGAAGTCTCTTCTCGATCGTGTTGTTCTTGATCCTGTTCAAGACTTCCATGCCCGCGTCTTTCGGGTGCGCGCCGCGTCGCATCTCTTCGACGATCACGAACGAGCAGAGATTGAAGAGATTTGCTTCCCCACGTCCGGTTGAGCCGGCAGCGCCGACTGCACCGTCAACATAAAGTCCTGCACCGAGAATGGGAGAGTCGCCAAGCCGTCCGGGGATTTTCCACGCCAATCCGCTTGTCGTGGTAACGCCGCAGATTTCACCATTTGAGTTGATGCCGTCGCAGTTGATCGTGCCGTGGAGATTCTCTTCGCGCAGCTTTCCTTCAGCCAACATTTCGAGTGCTACACGATGGCCCACCTCTGCTCGCTTCTTGGGATCGAGATAGTGGCCGGGGTCTGTGCGCTGTTTCCACTCGAGCCACTGTTTACGCGAATTCTCTGTATTGAGATCGTCTTCGATCTTGAACCCCATGTTGCGCGCGAAGTCTTGTGCGCCTTTACCGACGATGAGATGGTGATCGGTATTTTCCATCACTGCTTTCGCCACGAGTGAAGGCGTGCGAACACCTTCCAGCGCACCAACCGCGCCCGCGCGTTTCTTTGGTCCATGCATGCACGATGAGTCGAGTTGGACCACGCCATCAGCGTTTGGCAGCCCACCATAGCCGACACTGTCGTCGAGTGGATCGAGCTCAACGATATTCACGCCCGCGATCACTGCGTCGAGCACATCGGAGCCACCGGTGATCATCGTGAACGCCTTCTGCACCGCCGTCATACTCCCACCATTCTTGAATCGATTGCCATTAGCAGAGGAAATCACTACCGGCCTCACCGGCGTCCGCTGCAAGATCACGGGAAAGGCAATACTTGCGACAGCTCCGCTACGAATAAAATCGCGACGTTTTATTTTTCTCATGGTGTCCTCTGTTTAAGTCTCACATGGAACTCAGGCATAGTTCAGAGTTCAAGCTTTAGCTTGCTAACGATCCCATTTCTTGCCATAACCCAGAATGGGATACTGTAACCAGAGCTCTAAAGCCCGAGGTCGTCCTACCGCCTCAACAAATTCTCCAGCACTGGACCACGGCCAGTCCTGCCAATGATCAACATACCCGTGATGCACCGGATTATGATGAACGTAATTCATCGTCGCCCAAAAATGTCGCCTTGATCGCATAGTCCGCTCAAAGCAGTTATGCCAAACTTTACGCCCACGACTGCTGTCTTCTTCATTCCACCTGAAGGACGAGTTGCCATGAAACTGGCCCAGAGCCTGGCGCAATTCGCAAATCTGGTCTGTCTTTATTAAAGCGTGATAATGATTCGGCAGGATACACCATGCATACAGTGCACGACAAAAGTGATCGCAGATTCTGAGTAGCGCTTCTTCACATTCACTTAAACGTGCAGCGCTTTGGCCGATGATATGCGCATGCTCGTAACA
>DASUYO010000042.1:0-2785 GCA_036377375.1 Pyrinomonadaceae bacterium | reverse complement strand
CCGATCGTGCCGCCGTCACGAACAAACACGGCGTCACGTCCGAACGCGAACTTGATCGCACGCTTCAGCGCCTGCGGTAGCTCACCCTCGAGCACCGTCCGAAACGCCGGTGCCGCTGACTCAAACTGAATGTTCACGTCAGGATTTCTTTCCTTCACCGCAGCCGTGATCAGTTTCTTGATCTTCACCGGATCTTGTTTCGGCACTAAACGACACGAAGCCTTCAGCTCAGCGCGCGGTGGCACGATCGATTTCAAACCCGGTCCCTGGTAGCCACCAACCACGCCATGGACCTCGAGCGTCGGCATACCCCAGATTCGCTTCATCACTTCGAGCGGATCTTCCGTACGCATCTTCTTCAAGTGATGCGCTTTCTTGTATGCCTTCGTGGTGAAGCCGGAGTTTGCCCAGTCTTGCAGTTCCTTTTTCGTTGGCGGAATAACATCGTCATAGAAGCCTTTGATTTTGATCCTGCCGGTCCGCACGTCATACAGGTCGCAAACAACCTGCATCAGCTCCGCGATCGGATTGCGCGAGGCGCCGCCGGTTTCGCCCGAGTGAGTATCGACGGTCGCTGTCTCCAGCGTCAGAATGAAACCGAGCAGTCCACGCAGTCCGGCTGAGCTTGCCGGGCGATTTCGCGACACCCAGACAGTGTCGGAGACGACGACGGAGTCGGTGCGCAGGTTTGGCGCGGCTTTCGAGATAATTTTCTCGAAATTCGGTGAGCCTATCTCTTCTTCAAACTCCCACAGAAAGCGAATGTTGACCGGAACATCGGCTTCAATCGCCGCGCGTGCGCCGAACAGCGCGCTGAGCGCCGGTCCTTTGTCGTCGGTGGTGCCGCGACCGTAGTAAGTGTCGCCCTGTTTCGTGAAGACAAACGGCTCAGTGTCCCAGGGTTCAGTCTCCTTCGAAGCCGGCTGAACGTCGACATGGTTGTAAACGGTCACGGTCGGGCGGTTTTTGTCGTTGCCGAAGACGCCGTGAATGACGGGATTACCCTTATCGGCCCGGTAAACCTCGACTTTGCCGCCGTAGCCCTCGATAGTTTCGACTGTGAGCTCGACGCCTTTTCTTATGTCGTCTGCGTGATTTGGATCGACGGAGACCGTTGGGATTTCAACAAAACGGCGCAACAGCGCTTCAAACTCGTCGCGGTGCGAGTTTGCGAAAGAAAACAGACTGTCCCGTTTCAATGTCGTGGGCATTAAGATCCTCCGTCGAACTGTCTTGCGAAAGCTTGTCGCGAATAATAAAGCATTGGACGGATAGACGCATCTTCGATGGGTCGGGGGATTAGTTCAGAGTTCAAGCTTTAGCTTGCGCGTCCGCCGACAACAGCAGCCTAAAGGCTGAACTCTGAACTATTCCCGACCCATCTAACTTCTGTGGGGCTGCCAAACCCCGGATCGCCGCATCTACATGCCTACGGCGATTCATGTTATTCTGGCGTCCCCGTGTTTCCGACGAAACCCGGCCCAGACGGTCAGACCCATCGAGATACAGGTTTTAGGAGGGTTGCGTGAGAAAAAGGTCTTTTGCCCCGGGAATGCTCTTCCTCGTTATTGCCCTGGCACTTCCCGCATTGATTATTGCCCAGCAAAGCAGATCTGCCCGGCGGGCAACAAATCCTGAGCGTGCCACAAACGGCGTGGGATCAACCGGAAGGGTGAGCCCCTCCGGCCCGGCAATCAAGAGCGACCTTGCTGAAGCACTATCGGTAATTCAGACAAATCACATTGACGGCCGAAAACTCGACTACAACGCCATCTTCAAGTCGTCAATTAGCGGGATGTTGAGCGTTCTCGACCCGCACTCGACCTATTTCGACCCGATTGAATACGCATCGTTCCGCACCGAGCAGCGCTCGGAATACTTCGGAATCGGCGCCACTATCGAAGACCTTCGCGAAGGCTCAGACGTGAATACTTACATTCGCGCAACCTTCCCGGAATCGCCAGCCGCACGTGCGGGCCTGCGATTCGGCGACCGCATTCTCGAGGTCGACGGCAACTCGATGCGCGGCAAGACCTATCCGGAAGTCAGGAAGTTTTTGCTGGGACCACGCGGAACAACCGTGAAGGTCACGGTCGAGCACGCAGCGACGAAGCAGTCTGAAACCGTGAACATCGTTCGCGACGCCGTTTCGCTGCCTTCCATTGCACAGGCTTACATGTTGAGACCCGGTGTCGGTTACGTCGCAATGACCGGCGGCTTCAACCTGACGACCGCAGACGAATTCGAGCAAGCCCTCAAGTTCCTTCACGCTAAAGGCATGAACATGCTCGTGCTGGACCTGCGCGGCAATCGCGGCGGGCTGCTGATTCAAGCCGTTCGCGTCGCAAATACGTTCCTATCGAAGGGCCAGATGATCGTTTCGCAGAAGGGACGTTTCCGCGACAGTTCGCAGTCGTATGCGGCCGTGAACGAGAATCCTGACAACGTTGCCGTAGTTGTTTTGGTCAACGGCGATACGGCGTCAGCCGCAGAGATCGTCGCCGGCGCTTTGCAGGATCACGACCGCGCGCTCATCGTTGGCGAAACGACGTTCGGCAAGGGTCTCGTACAGTTTCCATTCCAATTGGACTACGACTCGGCACTTTTGTTGACGATTGCGAAGTACTTCACGCCATCCGGCCGTTTGATTCAGCGTGACTATTCAAACGGTGGTTTTTACAACTACTACTTCCCGGGCGGTCTCGCGGCTGACAAAAGCGCGCAGTCGGCTCCGCAAAACGGTCCCGAAAGCCACACTGACACCGGTCGTGCAGTTTACGGCGGC
>DASUYO010000041.1:0-3751 GCA_036377375.1 Pyrinomonadaceae bacterium | reverse complement strand
GATAACCTGGCAGTTACAAGTGACGGTGGAATTACATGGACGCTGGTGAAAGGGTTGTCAGGCTTTCGCTCAGTTGTGACTTACGTGCCGGGCATGAAGACTCCAGCAATTGTTGCTCTTGGTCCATCCGGTGGTGACTACTCGCTGGACGATGGAAAAACCTGGACGCCTCTTAATGGTCCCGGCTTCGATACTTTTAGCTTCGCACCCGGTAAACAGATCGGCTGGGGCGGAGGCAACGGCGGGAAAATTGGACTGCTCGCCTTCGAAAAATAGATCACGTGATCAAGCTTCACCCGGAATCGAGCTTAGTTCAGAGTTCAACCTTTAGGTTGCTCCGACACACAAGCTAAAGCTTGAACTCTGAACTAAGCTTGAATTCCGGTGCGAGAATAATTCCGCGGATTAGCGCGCCTCAGTACTCTTCGCGGCGATCTTCACCTGCTTCTTAATCGCATCGTCGAGACTCGCGGCACGTTGCCAACTAAAACCTACGCTCTGAAAACGCACGACGCCTTCGTGATCGATCACGATGTAAGTCGGAAAGGCATGCACACCAAACGCACGCTGAATGCGTCGATCCTCATCGCGATATTGAGGCCATACCATCTTGTTTCTCTCCGTGAACTCGCGCCACGCCTGCTCGTCGTGATCGGAGCTTATGCCGATCAATACAAACGACGGTTCGTTTGCATAATGCTTCTGCAACTGACGCAGATCCGGCACTGACTCGACGCACGGCGGACACCACGTGCCCCAGAAATCAAGCAGCACCACTTTACCCTTGAGATCCTCGAGTGTGATGTACTCTCCCTGTGATGAAGTGAATGAAAAATCAGGCGCGAAGTTTTCGCGGGCACGGCGTGGATTCTCGACCAGCTTTCGGGCCGTCTCGGTGTACGACCCTTTCGGCTCTAACTTGATGTACTGTTTTATCTCTGCGATCCCTTCGTCATCGCGATTCAATTGCAGGAGGGTGACACCGAGATTGTAGCGCAGGATAGCCGGTGCGTTTTCGAGAGCCAATCCTTGTCGAAACACAGCCTCGGACGCTTGAAGCTTTTTCTGATCCTTTTTCTCGGCCGAAGCCTGGAGAGCGAGTCCCTTGTTGTTGTAGGCCTTGATTAGAAGCTGCTTGTCGTCCCCGGCAAACTGAAGAACCTTATCGGCAGCTTCAATCACGTTCTTGTAAGCTTCCAGTGCCATGTACGTTTCGGACATCCAGCTATAACACTCAGCCGACTGCTTGCCGCGCATATCGTTGGCGCGCTTGAAACTCTTCAAAGCGTCGTCATACTTGCGCTTGCGAAACAAGTCTTTTCCCTTCAGCAGCTCGTCTTCGTAGCTTGTATCACCATCCTGGATTCTCGAGGCCCAAGTGCGTGGTGAATCGAGTAACGACGCCAAAACTGCACCCGTAATCAGGACCAGGAGTGGGATGAGTCGGCGCAATTGAGTATTCAACATGCGGGGAGTCCTCCGAGTAACGGCGTATAATACCATCATTTTAAATCCACGTTGTCCGTGGCTTAATATTGGTACAGCATAGAACTATCAGGGAGATATGAATGAAATACGCGATACCAAGAGAAATCAATATCGAAGGAGAGATGACTGGAGAAGGCACAGCCGCACACTTGACGCGTCCGGCTGATGAAGGCCCGCTCGATGCTTATTCACGCGCTGTTATTGAAGCCGCAGAGAAAGTAAGTCCCTCGGTTGTTTATATTCAGGTAACCAGTCGCCAGAATCGAAACGGACGACAGGACCGCCAGGGTCCGGGTGAAGTAACCGGCAGCGGATCCGGTTTCGTGTTTACACCAGACGGATTCATTCTAACTAACAGTCACGTCGTACACGGCGCGACGAAGATCGACGTCGCACTTATGGATGGCCGGCGCTTTCAGGCGCAGTTGATCGGCGACGATCCCGATACCGATCTGGCAGTGATTCGAATAACGGCACCGAACCTCGTGCCGGCGCAGCTCGGCGAATCGCAATCGATCCGCGTGGGCCAGTTGGTGATTGCAATCGGCAATCCTTACGGCTTCCAGTATTCAGTGACGGCCGGAGTTGTCAGCGCGCTTGGACGCTCGTTGCGAGCGCAGTCGGGCAGGTTGATGGACGGCGTTATCCAGACCGATGCGGCGCTGAATCCGGGAAATTCAGGTGGTCCACTCGTCAACTCACGCGGTGAGGTGATCGGAGTTAACACCGCAACGATACTTCCGGCGCAGGGAATCTGCTTTGCAACGTCGATCGATACAGCGAAGTTCGTCGCCGGAAGACTGATTCGCGACGGTAAGATCAGCAGGAGTTACATCGGAGTTGCTGGACAAAACGTACCCATACCACGACGGATCGTTCGTTTCTATCAATTGCCGGTCGAGACGGGCGTGTTGGTCATGTCTTTTGAAACGAATGGCGAGGCGAGTGCAGCAAAAGAAGCGGGACTGCTGGCCGGAGATTTGGTGGTTGAGTTTGACGGCTATCCGATTCGCGGCATAGACGATCTACACAGGTTGCTGACTGACGAACGTATTGGAAAGCGGACGCCCGTTACAGTGATTCGTGGAGTACAGAAGTTGACGTTTGAAATAATAGCGAAGGAGAGCCGCAGATGAAGGCAAATCTGCGGCTTAATTTCTAAATTCCTGGCTGACCATCAGTCCACGCATTCCACCATCCATCACACCGATCCCCACTCGCCCGAACTCCGGTCGCAGAATGTTTGCACGGTGGCCAGGCGAATTCATCAGACCCGTATGGGCCACTGGAATCGTCGGAGCCAGCGCAAGGTTCTCGCCCGCAGTCGTAAAATGAACGTTCGCAGCGTGCATGCGATCGAAGGGCGAGATTCCTTCGGGAGTGTCGTGTGCAAAGTAACCACGCGCGAACATGTCCGCTGAGTGACGACGCGCAACTTCCGTGAGCTCGGGATCAGGTGCCAATGGTTTCAGACCGGCCGCGATTCGGTCCTGATTCACAAGGTCCAACATTCGCTTCTCCAAGTCGGGCCGCGGTCGCGGATTCTCGACTTTGAACGGCAGCGTAACGCGTTCGTTTGAATCGGGACGAACGGTGAGCAGGTTGAGCGTGCGCGCAATCGCGTCACCGAACACGGGTCGAAGCTCGGCTTCGAGCTGTTCGGCATAAACCGCAAGCCGGTTCACGAGCACACTATCGCGAGTGCGCTCACTCAAACCTTCATTCAGCGGAATCGCGAGGAGCAGAGCCGAGAGGATTGCGGCAATTATCAATCCATTCACGAAACCCGGAATGACACCAAACAGTTGGTTGGCCTTGTGCTCGTTGAGATCTTCCGGCAAACGTCTCAGCGCCGCATAGCCGATTGCCTGAACCGCCAGGCCTACAAACACCGCCACGAGCACAAACGCGATCGGCTGATCCCAAACCTCAGACCACAGGTCTACACGTGGACCAATCCATCGCGCGACCGGCTGATAGAACCGCAACGCTGCGAGCAGACTCAATACCCAACCAGTCAGGTCGAGGATTCCGTGAATAAAGCCGCGCCGATAACCGTTGAGCACGCTCAGAACGATCACGATTACCAGCAAGATGTCGATCGGGTTAATAGCCATGTGGAGTCAATATTAATCCATCGTGCAATCCCCGGATGAAATCCAAAATTATAGATTGCACTGAGTTTTTGGACTTGTTCCTAAGAGGTAACTACTTCACCCGCAGCAATTACTGGCATTTTTGTAGTCCCCAAAACTTTGGCGCG
>DASUYO010000040.1:0-3346 GCA_036377375.1 Pyrinomonadaceae bacterium | reverse complement strand
CTCTTTCTAATCGGCCTTGCTATCGGCGCGTGGCTGGTCGCACGCAAGGATCGCTCGCAGCGATTGCGTTCTGCGATTCTGAAAGTCGAAGCACTGACCGCTCTCAGCCTGTTGCTCAGCCTGTTTGTGCTGAACGAGATTCCCGCACTGCTAATCAATCTCGGCTTGCGCCTGCACGTCTCTTCCTGGACCGGACTGCTTACGCTTCAGATCCTTTCGGCAACGTTGCTGATCCTTGTGCCTGCTGTCTTGATGGGGATGGTGATGCCGCTGGTCCTGGTCTGGGCCGGCAGCGATGAGGGAACAGCAGTCGCGCGTGTGGGCCGCAGTTATGCAGTCAATACGATCGGCGCAATCGCCGGAGCGTTTATCACCGGGTTCATTCTAATTCCAAAGACGAGCATTAGGTTCACTTTGTTATTCGCCGCCGTTTGTTGTCTGGTTGTCGCGAGCGTCGCTTATCAACCGGCTGGACGCGATCCGGCATTGAAGCGCAGCCTCGCAATCGGGTTAACAACAGTGCTCGCCATCATGCTTTTCGTGATTGCGCCGACGATGAATCTCGCGGACCTCTCGATCGGCGCTTACGACAGTCTGGTGCGTGTGTTGGCCCAAGCGCGTGAGGGAACAAAAGATGAGACAGCAAACGCGTCAAACGTGCATGAGCTGTTGATGTATCAGGAAGGTCCGACTGCTACCGTCTCCGTGCGCCGGGATCAGAACACCGTTTCAATGGCCATCAACGGGCGCACGAACGCGTCTGACAGTATTTACGACATGCCGACACAGGTCATGCTCGGGCAAATACCTTTGCTTGTCGCACCGAGGATTGATACAGGCTTGATAATTGGCTATGCGACCGGCGTCACGGTTGGCGCGATGTTACAGTCGCCGATTCAATCTGTGACTTGCGTTGAGCTTGAGCCCGCGACAGTCGTTGGTTCGAGGTTCTTCAATCACGTCAACAATCGGCCACTGGATGACCCACGTGCCACTTTGATCATCGACGACGCGAGGACGTTTCTGCGAGTCACGCCTAATCGTTACGACATCATCGTGAGTGAGCCGAGTCATCCGTGGGTGCCGGGCGTTGCGAACTTGTTCACGCAGGAGTTTTTTGAGCTCGGTCGCGCGCGGCTGAGTGACGAGGGAGTATGGGTGCAGTGGGTGCAAATCTATCAGCTTTCGACAGAGAGTCTGCGTTCAGTGCTGGCGACATATCAAAAAGTGTTTCCGCACGTGCTTGTGTTTCGTGTTGGCGGGTTGAACAAGGGAAAGGACCTGTTGCTGGTGGGCAGCAATCGACCGCTCACACTTGATCGACTGGCGGAACGGATGGCGGACCAGCGGATGACGAATGAAATGGCGCGAGTTGGTTTGAACTCAGAGGCTGATGTCAGGGGTTGGTATGTTTGTGATGAGTCGAAGCTTGGACCAGCCGTTGCGGGCGCAAAGATCAATACTGACGACAACATGCACATTGAGATGACCGTGCCACGCGAGGCGTTTCGGCCGTTGATGCAGAGCAACGCTGAATGGGTGGAGGCGCTAGCGAAGTAGTGCTTCTGCCGCTTCTTCACCGCTGCGAATACAATCCGGAATTCCCGCACCACGATACGCGTTGCCTGCTAACGCGAGGCCTGGCAGTTCATTCATAAGCCTTTCTATTTCGTCTACTCGCTCGAGATGGCCCACCTCGTACTGCGGCATCGACCTTTCCCACTTCGCCGTTTCAACAAATAGCGGATCTTCGCTGATTCCTAACAATTCACGCAGATCAGCCTCGACTTTCGCTGACATCTCAGCTTCATCAAGTGCGAAGATCTCGGGCTGTAAGGCTCCACCTGCAAACGCTCGGAGCAACACGTGCCCATCCGGCGCTCGCCCTGCAAACTTCACGCTACTGAACGTACACGCGATCAAAGATCTCTTTTCGATCAACGGCACAACAAAACCAAACCCATTCAGCGGATGAGCAATGGCCGATCGTCTATAACCGAAGTTCAAAGTCGCGGTCGAAGCGTATTTGATCTGTCTTAATTTTTCCCCGAGTCGTTGGTGCGCATCACTTATCAGCGACGCCGCAACATACGCCGGCACAGCCAAACAAACCGCATCTGCTTTGATCTGCTCATCCTGATCCGTGGTAATCGTCCATCCCTGATCTAAGGTGAGTCTTAGCGCTCTCGTCTTCACGCGAAAATCGGCATTAATCCGTGGCAGCTTTTCAACTAACACCTGCATACCGCGATCGAACGACAGAAACAAACTGTACCGCGCGCCGCTCGTCCCACTCTTTTGTTCGCGACCCTGCCGCAACATCGCAAGAATCAAACTACGATGCTTCCGCTCCATCTCCAGAAAGCGCGGCAGCGTCGCTCGCAAACTCAGCGTCTCCGGATCGGCCGTGTAAATGCCGCCCACCATCGGCTGGGCCATGCGTGCGAGCGCTTCTTCGCCGAGCCTGCGTCGCACAAAGCTCGCGAGGCTTTCATCCCCAACGTCTTCATTATTGGCGCCGTTCGTGCTCTTTCTTGGCAGAAATAGATCGGCAGCCATACGCGCCTTTCCCGCAAGACTGAAAATATCGCTCGTGAGAAACGGCCAGATGCGCGACGGCGCCATCAATTGAAAACCTTCCGGCACTGCGCGCAGACGCCCGTTGCGAACGATGAAGCTTCGCCGGTACTGCTCGTTTGTTTCGATTATCTGCGACTCAAGCCCGAGTCGTTTGACGAGTGCGAGTGCCTGGGGTTTTTCGGAGATGAAAGAATCCGGTCCACGCTCGATGAGAAAGCCGTCGCGATGCTCAGTCTGAATAGTTCCACCGAGGCGATCTGAAGCTTCGAGGATCGTGACCTTTGCCGAATGATTCAGTTCGAGAACGCGATGCGCTGCCGCCAGACCCGAGATGCCACCACCAATGATGACGACGTGTGCAGTCATGCTTTCTTTACATCAGGCAACAATCCGGCGCGCAAATATTCGCGGGCACCTCGTCATTAATGCGTTCGAGCATTAACTCCCTGATCATCCTCACGAATGAAAGATGCGTACCCGCCGTCGCAGCGCGCACCATATTCAACCCAATCTCTTCCGCAACTTTTCGCGCCTCGACATCCAGATCGTAAACGACTTCCATGTGATCCGAAACAAACCCAATCGGCGCGACAACAACGTCCGTTATTCCCGTGCGCTGCAATCGTCTCAAGTGCTCCGTGATGTCTGGTCCAAGCCATGGCTGCGCCGGCGAGCCGCTGCGGCTTTGGTAGACGAGATCCCAGTTATCAATATTCAGCGCCTCCGCGATCAACGTTCCCGTTTCGGTGAGCTGCTCCGCGTAATC
>DASUYO010000039.1:0-16270 GCA_036377375.1 Pyrinomonadaceae bacterium | reverse complement strand
CTTCTCTGCGTAGCGCAAGAAAAGTAATCCAAGGACAGGCGCGGCGTACTCGTTGGGACGCAGGCCTGTATTTGTCCACATCTGGTCTGCCGCAGCCCACAGACGCTTTTCGATTTCAGTCAAATGATTTGCCATCGAAGTCAGCCAAGATTTAAAGATTTGAGGTCAATCGGAAGAGAGCGAGGAAGTCAAACGACGCAACTGGCCCGAACGGCCTGGGGTCGGCTCCTTGCCCACAAACAATTAGCAGCGGTTCTGAGATCTAGTTCCTGTAGCCCGGCGCCATCATATCAGGCGATGTCCGCACTTGAAAACCTCAACTTGCCGGATTCACGGACTTGTCGTAAATAGCTCACGCCGGCGGTCGACCGTTGAGTAAGATAATTGAAGATGTCTCACTGGAACTCGCGTTTTTGTTCTCGCAGCTCAAGATGGACCAGTGAGGACTGGGCATGGTCCAACACTTTAATGAGCTGCTCAATCCACTCTGTGCCGCAACAAGCATTACTGATTTGCTCCCAACGGAGCGAGCCCACCGAGTAATGAAATCTCGAGGATTTCATTAACCAATTCTTCACATCTGGATGTGTTTGCTTAGTGTTGCGCGTTTCTATATCACCATCGGCAACGCAAAGAGCCAACAGTATCGGCCTATCGACGCTTGTCGTTGACAACGCTTTAGAGCCGCCTTAATCTCAGGACGCGTTTAACATTGCGGCTCAGACTTAGGAAAGTATTAGACGCAACTCCAGGCAAACAGGGCCTCGCTAAAACTCTTAGCTGGTTCCCATAGTTTATTTTCGTGAGTGTTTAGTGCGTTCCAGTGGTGGAGTATTCGCCGGTTTGTTTGGTTCAAATCCTCATTAACGGAGTGCGATTCAGCACTTATTCTCATGAGAAGACATTCGGATACAACTCAGGAAGATTTCGATCGGCTACTGGCGTGGCTTGACGAGGATCGCGATGAGGCGGGAAAGAAGTACGAAAAGATTCGGACTCGTCTGATTAAGATATTTGCCTGCAGGGGTTGTTGCGAACCTGAAGACCTGGCCGATGAAACAATAAATCGAGTAACCGCCAGGCTATCTGAGATCTTACTAAATTACCAAGGAGACCCGGTCGTGTACTTCTACGGGGTGGCACGAAAGGTCCACCTGGAGTACGTGCGCCGACAAGATAGATCTGTCCCAGAGAAGGTGACGATAGATCGGAATGACGATGAGGAACGCATGTATGAGTGTCTCGATCGTTGCATGGAAACGCTTCCAGAGAAGAACCAGCAGTTCGTAATACGCTACTATCAGGATGAGAAGAAGGCAAAGATCGACAACCGTAACCTCCTTGCAGCTGAGATGGGGATTGCAGTCAATGCCTTACGAATACGCGCTCACCGCATTCGGAAATTGTTAAAAGAATGCGTTACAAGCTGCATGACAAACATCGCGGTAAACTGAAACAATTTGACTGATTTCTCATAATATGTAGGAATGGACCCGGCAATTAACCTACTTCCGAGACGATGAGTCTTGAATTGCAAGGAAAAATGAGGCAGTACCTGCTAGGTCACGTTACTGAGGCCGAACGCGAGGAGGTCGAAACTACGATTTTGACCGACGATAAAGCGTTTGAAGAATTGGAAATCGTTGAGAGCGAACTCGTTGATGACTATCTCGCCGGCAAACTCTCGCCAGCGGAGCGCACAGGCTTTGAAAACAGTTTTTGTGATAACGCCGAGAGACAACAAGACATACAATTCTCGCGAGTCCTCCACCGATACGTTAACGCAGAGGCGATCGCTTCAACACGGCAGCCGGGGCCAGCAGCAACGTTCTGGCAGCGAACGTGGGTACGTCCGGCCGCGCTTGGTCTTGCATTCGTAATAATCGTCCTGGGAACCGTTTGGTACGTTCGATCGCGCAGAGAAGAAACCACAACCTTCGTTGCGGCGACGCTCACACTGAGTGCCGGTAATCGCGGTGAGGGAAATAATTCGACTTCGGTCAAACTGCCATCGAATGTGGATGCGGTGAAACTGAACCTCCAATTACCAGCTCCGGTTGCAGGCTCTTACAAAATCAGATTGGTGAGACCGAGCGGCGAGGAAGAGCTGAAGATAGCGGGGGTCCACGACCAGTTGCTTACGGTGATCATTCCCGCTGATCAGATTAGCCGCGGAGCTTATGCATTCAAGCTCTATCAGATTAGATCCGATGGGTCAGAGGAACGTATCTCCGGAAGTTACCTGTTTAGCGTTGAGTAGCCGGTGACATTTCTGACTTTCCAACTGCGGTAAAACAAGTACGCACTTCCCAACAAAAGCAAACAGACGATAGCGCCCAAGACGAATGGCAGTCTGGATCTATGTGGCGGTACGATCAACTTGTTGTATTCACCTTGAAGCGTAAATGCACCCCAATAATACGGAGAGCGCCACTGAGGTTGTTGTCTGATGTAGACTTGAGCTGCACGCAGTGCCGCAGCAGGATTCATCTGCTTCTCAAGCATGTTGAAGTAAAACTGCTTCATTAATTCCGCTGTTGCCTCGTCATCAACCTTCCACAGACTCGCAACGACACTCGACGCACCCGCATACATGAAACCACGCGTCAAGCCAATGAGACCTTCACCGCGAACATCTTTACCAAGTCCGGTACGACACGCGCTTAGCACGACAAGATCGACCGGTGCACGCAGGTTATAGATATCCCGCAAATCGATAAACCCATTTTGCGATTTACCATCGCGATCGACCATCGATAAAAACAATCCGGAATTCTCGGGATGTTTGGGATCAAGAACTCCGTGAGTAGCGAAATGCAGAATCGCATATTTCGACAAATCAGTTTGCTGAAGGTTCTCGCGAGTGGCGTCGAAGCCAGTTGCTATAAACGAACCTGGGCCGGCAATCTGACGAAGATTATTTAACTCACGTTGTGCGTAAACGAGGCGTTGAATCGATGAGGCATTTACCTTATCCCCAGTCAGCTCGATATCGCGAAGGGCATGTTGCCACCGGTCGCCGTTAAAAGCAGCGGCTGAGGCAATATGAGAGTCTCCCTCTGATTTCTTTCTTTGCGCAAAATCAGTTGCAAAAGCGGCATCACCAAAAGCCGCGAGCAGAGATGAATGTTCTGGTCGACGATTCGTCTCCTGTCGCAACTGGCCGAGCACCGAAGCTGATGGAGCATTGATAATCTCAAATCGTGCGATCAGTGATTCCTTATTATCTTGAAATGTCGGTAGAACTTGAAAGGGAATGTAATTGAGTGAACCATCGGCAATAACTATCAAGCGGCGTTTCTGAATTTGAGAGGCAACGGGAAACAAAATCATTTGCGAGAGCGCTTGAGTCGCCTGTTCGAGTTCACCAGCTCTTGCATTGTTTGATTGCAACAGTTCATATACTTTTTGTGCAGCCGTATTGATTTCACTTTCGGCAGCCAATTGAAAACTTTCAAATCCATCGCGCGTAATTGTCCAGGCGTAGCTTCGCTCGTTGCCCAGGCTGTATTCCACAAGCACCGTGTCATCGTCACGAATAACTTCTTGCTGAATACGTTTTAACTCCCAACCGCGTGGTTGCGTGATCTCCGCAAAAGCAGGAAATTTACTTCCGATTTCGTCACGCACCCGTTGGTAATCGACTTCTAAGCCTTTGAGTTCTTGTTCAAGCTTGTCAAGTTCTTCTTTCTTATAAGAACTTGTCAGCAGTCTAATCCTGGCATCCTCTTTAAGGCGTAGGGCAAGGCGCAAAGATTTTTCTCTTTCCGACAGTTGTGGATCGAGTGCGGGAAGAAAGTTGGTCTCCGTGGCCCGGAGCATTTCGGCTAACGAGCGTCCGCGCGCTAACTCACTCATTTCGAAGGCACGCACTGTGAGTTTCTTGTCGTTCTGGGGTAGCCCGTGCCGCATCAAGCAGTCGATATAGTCCTGGTAGCGATTATGAAGTGTTGCAGAAAGCGCAGTTGAAAGATCACTGCTAGTCGAACTGCGTCGAATGTTCTCGGTAAGTTGTATGGCCTGATTGAAATAATCCTCTGCTAAGCTAAAGTTCTCCAACTTCAATTCAAGGCGGCCACTCGCGAAGAGAGCTTCAGATTCGTTCAGCCGATCCGACAAGCGACGAAAGATTTTTAGGGCGTGTTGATAGTCTTGCCGTGCTAAATCAAATCTCCCTTTGCGTTCGTTAATCTGTCCTATCAGGA
The DNA here is from genome assembly GCA_036377375.1 of Pyrinomonadaceae bacterium. Classification (GTDB taxonomy): domain Bacteria; phylum Acidobacteriota; class Blastocatellia; order Pyrinomonadales; family Pyrinomonadaceae; genus PSRF01. Next base: position 12,065 of record DASUYO010000039.1, on the reverse strand, counting down.
CCCTCGTTCGTTCTGATTCCATTACGTCGCCGACCGGCAGGTACAAGTCTGAAGCAAGTTGGAGGTGGTGCAGGGCCTTGTCGAAGTCATTCATTGCCGCATATGTTCGGCCTATAAAGTCATGACACATTGCCTCATTCGCTCTATCCTTCAGTGATGCAGATCCTGCTAAAGCCTCACTCAAGCTTTGAAGTGCATCGTCATATCTACCCATCAAGTAGAGCGCCTTACCGATATCCCACAGCATTATGAACACGGACCGAGGCGCCTGTGCCCGTGCGAAATGTCGTTTGGCCTCGTCGAGTTTGGGGAGACTGTATTCTGGCAAACCGGACTCGATAAATGCTTCAGCGATTCCCGCCGCAACTTGTCCCATCTGGAAAGGATTTGACTCTTCATTAAGCTTCGTTTGTGCCTGAGTCAGGAAGGAGATCGATTCTTCCCACGCGCCTTTCCGATACTCAATGAATCCCAAATAGATGAGTGACTCTGCTTCCTGATCGACGAGGTTGAGTTCTCGCCAGAGCGTTAGAGCAGCCTGGTGACTTCGCGAGGCGCCATCCAGATCATTCTGGGCCAATTGATAATGCCCGATGACGGTCAGCGATCTGGCGATGCCCCATTTATCGTTAATGGATTGCCACAATTGCAGCGAACGCTGAGCGGTTTGTAGGGCCAAAGAGTGATCGCTGTAGTTCTCGCAATCGCTCAGTATTAATAACCCATAAGCTTCACCCAAAACATACATATTTTGTCGGCTTAATGTGATTGCTCGTTCGAGAAACGGCTGCGCTTTTTCACACCGTTCGATTTGGGTATAGGCTGACCCTACCCCATTCAAGCTGTCGATATGTGAGGGTAAATCGGCTTCCTCATTTGTGAGGGCCAGGGCTTTTTGGTAAGTGGTAAGAGCTTCTTGTTGAAGGTTTAGACGTAATTGGAGGCGGCCGGCGCGGTTCATCAACCGGGTTGCATCGATGCGTTTGCCAGCCGCCTCGAATTCTCGTGCCTGCTTGAGCAAGCCCAAAAGCGTATTTCGCTTTTCCGAGACGGTAATTAATCTCTCATCACTATGAAGCGCGGCCGAATCCTCAATCTGGCTGAACGCTGGATACCAGAAGGTTAAAAGGATGAACAGGACTTGTAGACCGAACGACCGCACCACGTATGGATTCTATGCCTCTGGGTTGATTTCGACATCTAGAAAGTCAAGGATCTGTCCGCTTATCGATAGTTTCTTCGCCGTTAGCGGTTTGCCTTGAACTTCGAATACCTCGGTCGGATAATTCTTAATGCTGGGACAGGAACAACCGACCCCACTCGCGCCGGACGTCTTGTCACCAGGTCCCGTAGCTCCAGATGTCTTATTGGGATCTCCCGACAGGGATCCTACTGGATTGACAAAGCCAGAATCCTTAAACTCTTTAAGCTTCGAAGTATCTATTCCATCTTCCTCTTCTCGCGACTTTCGTTTCGTGCATTCCCAATACACTCTGAGGAAGCTCAGCCATGATTGGTCAGACTCTTTGAAGTCGATCGTAAATCCGTATTTCTCGTAGTTCTGTATTACATGTTCGGTTTCATCCTCGACTGGTGCGCACCAGGGAAAGAAAATAGAGAGGCCGTGAGAGTATTGGTACTTCGAACCGAAGTGAGTTGATTGAATGTTAGCCGATATCTGCTCTTTTATGGCTTGGCACGCCTTTCTCAACGTCGTCAGCCCTTCATCTGTGCACCGCTTCTCAAGGCAAGCACAAAAATCAAATAGATCGGTATATTCCTCCTGCCAATAGCTCTGGGATTTCCAGTGACTTAAGAGAATTGAATCCGTCACAGGAGTGAAATCCTTCCCGTACTCGCCCGTCAGATATTCTTTCAGTATCGTCGCCAGTCTTGCGATGTCTGCTGCTAATTGATCAAGTACGCCTTCAGACAAGTCGCATAAACAGATATCCGAGGAATAACCTGCTGACATGAAATCACTGCCGTTGTGATTGGACAGTTGAAAGATACTTTTACAGAGGTCCGGGACATCTACGCTTCCTCGATCAATTGCGTTAAATGTCTTCTTCATCAGTTGGCGATAGGGCCAACTGCCAACAAAAGATATGCCTTGGGTCGCCATCATTCTCTTAGCCGTTCCCTTGAGTTGGTACGCGACCTCAACGCCGCTCATTGAACAACTGTGAAGTGCGAGTAATTCCAAAGTCGCATTGTTCGTTAGTAGATCGGTAAACCCTTGGCGGATAATCTCCCCGAGTTGAACTAAGGTAATTGCAGAATCTGGACTTTCATCCGGCAAAAAACGATCATTACCGACGATCATTCCGTGCCCAACTAAGATCAGCATATAGCGATCTGCCTTGAATTCCTCACGGCAAAAGTCAAGAAAGACCTGCAATGCTCGCGCTGCTGTACTCGACTTTGCTGTCGGGTGGTCAACCATGTCCTTTAGAACTGCCGCAGCCTTTCCCGAGAAATTAAATTTCTGGAATACATCATCCTCCCCGATATGATGGATAAATGGATCACGGCCATCACCGATGCTGTTTCCGTCAGAATTCAACCGCCTGAAGCGATTCATGTTGTAGACTCTGGTAGGTACCCCCCTCTCATTCGAATCAAAATACGCAAGAATTTGAGTGTTCTGTTCAAAACCTGCATCCTTGATTGCTCGGACCTGCGATATTAGAAGCGGCGATAACGCATTATCACTGGCGAAAAAGAACATTATCGTCCATTTGGGACTTTGATTACTCCCATTTACCGCTGGCGTGTCATTTTCTTCGTCGTTGACTACAGGGGCCGGGTTTTCATTATTATCGGGCATCTTCTTTCACCTCCTGGGTTGATGAACTTGGTCGTCTGGGTTGTTCGATTGTCTCGAGTCAGACTCAAACCTGGTTATAGTTTATGAATTGACAGGTATGGGAGAAACTCACTCCAAATGGTCTTTGTAATACCCATCATGTCGTGACTTGGTCAGCTGAAGCCAACCATGCTGTGCCGCTTTTGACTGTTTGTCCAAAGTGCTACTGCTCAAACGTTAATGACTCACAGGTCGAAACGTTTCGTCGAGAGACTTACATCATCGTTTCCTCAACTCTTGTCGAAGCAGAACATCGTTGAGAATGCCGATCTTCCTTGAAGCAGTCGTGAGTTGTTGATTTAATAACGCAGAATGCGACGAGCTGAGGTGTTCACCTCATTGATAGACAGCCCAAGCTCCAAAAAAGCCTAATCAATAAAACGAGATTACTATTCGACTTGAACTACTCGGCTTGATCTTGCAAGACAGGAAGCGACGACTGTGTGCGATTGTTTGAGCGACGTGCTCAGAATCAGTTGCCGGTCTCTATTGAACGGCGGGACAATACGAGTTCTGGTTCTGAAAGTCAATAAACTCTCGCTGATGGACTCTCGAATTATTTCGGCAGCGCGGTAATCGAGGGTTTAGCGCGGCCGCAATCTGTTCCGAAATTGAGTCCTGTAGTTCGAACTGATTCGTAAACTCTGCGTCGAATCTCTCAGCCCATAACATCGTTCCCTCACCAGTGCGAATCAGTTGTACGGAGACACGAAGACGTTCGCCATCACGTTGATAAAGTCCATCAAGCAAAGCGTCGATAGCCAAATCGCTCGCGGCAAGCCACGGGTTCTGACAGGGTTCTATCAGTCGCAGTGCGGTGGAAGTGGGCATAACTTTGACGTTCTTCAGATAGCTGAGCCTGGTGGTAAGAGCGTCCGCAATTGCAACTCCCAAAGAGTGGCCCATCTCTTTTTCACAAACAGGTTTGAGAGGGAGCACGGCGATACACGAAATCCTGTGATCGCCCCTGCCATTGATCTTGCGGATGGCTGGTCCAACTGAAGACTGCCTCACATAAGGTGCAAAGCGATAGCCGACTCCGGGAATCGTGATTATGAACTTATGCTCATTTTTCCGTTCTCCCAGAATACGACGCAGCAGGAATATGTTTTGTGCGAGGTTGCCTTCTTCGACGAAGCAATTGGGCCAAATCGTCGTCATCATCTCGTCCTTGCTGATGACTCTGCCTGCGCTTTGCACCAGTCCGAGAAGAATGTCAAAGGCCTTGGGAGTCACACGAACCGGCCGGCCTTCGTGAAAAAGCAGGCGTCGTCTGACGTCAACTTGAAAGGAGTCGAATTCGTAGTAGTTGTTTGCTGAATCGTTCATTTCCCAAACCCCAGGAAGGTGGGCTCTCCTTCAGGAGGTTGAAGAATACGCCGGAGGCGTTCGCTAATTTCAGCCCAACGGTTGGAGCGCAGCGACAACCTTGGGTCTTGATTGTCATCGTGTTTTCAAACCCTGAAAGGGTTTGGCTCATGGCGAACGCTTTCAGCCGTTTCGAATTCGTTTTTTATCGTGACGACCCAGGGTTGTCGCTGCGCTCCAACTCCTGGGCTGAAATTAGCCAACGCCTTCGGCGTTAATTTTTTCCAACGCTTGTGCGAAGTCCGCGATCAGATCGCGTTCGTCTTCAATGCCAACCGAGATTCTCACCAAACGATCACTTATGCCCGCAGCGCGCCGCTGTTCCGCCGAATGCTGGTGACCCCACATCGTTGCTGCGTGCACAATCAGCGAATCTACTCCACCAAGACTCACTGCACATTTCGGCAACTTTAGAAAATTGATGAGTCTTGCAGCCGCGCTGTCATCACCTTTCAATTCGACACTCATCATGCCGCCGAAACCTTTCATTTGACGCCGCGCCAGTGAGTGCTGCGGATGCGATTCAAGACCTGGATAGTTGACTCTCTCCACTTTCGAATGTGACTCGAGAAATTGCGCGAGCGCCAACGCGTTACGATTCTGTTGCTCGACGCGCAAGCCGAGTGTCTTTAAGCCGCGTAACAACAGCCAACCATCGAAGGGTCCGAGAATGGATCCGGAGACCAGTGAGAAATCCCAAACGTCGGAGATGTATGAGCGGGAGCCAACGACAACGCCCGCAGTTAAATCGTGGTGACCGCCGAGAAACTTAGTCGCCGAATGTACGACTACATCGATGCCGAGTTTGATCGGAAGTTGATTCACCGGACTTGCGAAGGTGTTATCGATGATGGTCCGGATGCCCTTGCTCCTGGCCAACTCGGCGACAGCCTGAATGTCCGTGAGATGTAGGAGCGGATTGGATGGCGATTCAATGTAAATCAACTTTGTGTTTGGCCGAACCGCCGACGCGAACTCTTCAATGTTCCTTTGATCAACGAGTGTGGAAGTGATTCCCCAGCGTGGCACGAAGTCACGAAAAAGCTTACCCGTAGCGGAGTAATGATTCGTCTGAGCGACGACATGATCGCCATTCTCCAAGCCAGTCATTACGGCTGCGAATATCGCGCCCATGCCGGAACTCGCCAGCAGTGCTGCCTCGCCACCCTCGAGTGCCGCCATCACGGTTTCAATTTGTTTGTGAGTGGGATTGCCGTAACGTGTGTAGAACTCGGTCGGATGAAGTGATGTGCCCAATTCGGCTAGTTGCTCCGGCGAGTCACCTCGGAAAGTTGTTGTTTGCCAGATCGGCGCCGTGACGGCATGCGTGTCGTTAATTTCGTCCGCCGCATGTAGGACTCTGGTCTGTAGACCAAAATTTTCACTCATTGCTGTAACCCTCTCCTTTCCATTGCGCAAAGAGGAATTGACGATAGTTCAGAGTTCAAGCTTTAGCTTGCTCGTCCGCCAATAAACAGCAGCCTAAAGGCTGAACTCTAAACTATCCTAAATTCCCCTCGCACGTTGCGACTTTGAAGTGTTCGCGATGGTTGTCAAATGATCTGCAATCTTTTGCAACGCACTTTCAAAGCCTGCTTCAGTAACTCCAAATCCCAAACGAAAATGCTCGGGCATCTGGAAACAATCTCCCGGCGCGAGCAGTGTTCCGCGCTTCGCCACAGTGCGACAAAAAGCTCGTGCATCGCCGCCCCGCTTGAGCCAGGGGAAGCAAATCATTCCGCCACGCGGACGCACCCAACCGAGCTCGCTTTTCCACTCGTCAAAAAACTGATCGAGGAGTTGAAGATTGGCCGTCGCAATCCTGCGCGTGCGCGCAAAGATATCTTCACGGTGCTGCAGCGCAACCAGCGCCAACTGCTCCGTAAGCGGCGAGTTTGAAATCGTAAAGTAACTCCGCGCGTTGATGTACTGCTGCTGTCGCGCACGATCGCGATCGACGATCCAACCTACTCGCAAGCCACTCAACGAAAGTGATTTCGAGAACGAGCCCAACACTGTCGCGTGTGGTAACAGCGCAGCGGAGTCTGTCTCATCCTGGTGATAGATCGGGTGATAGACCTCATCCGATACGAACGGGACTCCTGCGGCTGCGGCGAAGTCGTGCACCTCGCGCATTTGAGCATTGCTTAAAACTGCGCCGGTCGGGTTATGCGGCGAGTTGACTAAAACGAATTTGGTTTTGTCGTCGACGAGTTTCTTTAGTTCATCGAGGTCGATAACGAAATTGTTCTCGCGCCTGAGGCGATAGAAGCGCGGTTCCACACCAAACAATCGAGCTTCGACAGGGATAGGCGGATAAAGCGGGAACGGCAGGACGATGTTCGCTCCAGGCTCGGACGCAAGAAAGAACAGAACCAGCAACGCTTCCGACGCGCCCGAAACGATCTGCACGTCTTCAGGCGCGACGCCGTGAAGGTCGGCGACAGCCTGTCGAAGCATTTGATTTCCCTCAGCGGCAGAATAGACCGCCAGCGTCTCCTCAAATCGGTTCTTCTCCTCCGGAGTCATCCACGCCAGGAGGTTACGGACAGTCAATGGCGGACCGGTGCTCGAAGCCAGGTCGAATTCGGGCCGCACACTCCCAAAGTGATATTCGTTAAGCCATTCATCCAGTAAAAAGGGCGGTACTTGCATGCCTGGGTCCTCTCGCCAACTGTTGGAGACTATTACCAAAAATCGTATTAATTGCTTGTTGACATAATCCTCGCAATGTCCCTACGATAAGTAGGACAATGTAATTAAGTCAAATCAAATTTTCTGATGACAATGTGGAGTCCAGATCTGAAGTCGTTTGGCGGTCCGCGTTACCTTGCCATCGTCAGCGCAATTGCTGACGCGCTCGAACGCGGCGATCTGAAGACAGGCGACAAAATGCCGACGCACAGACACTTGGCGGACGCGCTCGGCGTTACAACGGGAACGATCACGAGGGCCTATTCGGAAGCGGCCAAGCGCGGCTTGCTCGTAGGCGAAACTGGACGAGGAACTTTCGTAAAAGCGAGCCTGTTCGAGGACGCCTTTCCTTCCATCTCACTAGCTGAAGCTGATGAGCTGATCGATCTCAGCTTAAACATCCCACCGGTTTCAGTAGGAGATTCTTTGGGAACAGCGCTCACGGAAACTCTTTCGCGTTTGGCGGCGAGGCCCGGTGTAGCGACGTTGCTGGGTTATCAGAATCCAACAGGACTCAAACGACACCGCGTAGCAGGCGCCGCCTGGGCCAGTCACTCAGGACTCAAGGTAGATCCCGAACAAGTCTTGATTTGCACGGGCGCACTACACGCGATGACTGTAGTTTTCTCCACTCTTACGAAGCCCGGCGATTCTGTTTTTACCGAGAGTCTTACGTATCCGGGAATGAAAAACCTCGCGCATCTTTTGCACTTGCGACTGAGAGGTTTGCCGACTGACGGTCAGGGCATCATCCCTGAGGCATTTGAAAAAGCCTGCCGCCTTGAACCAACGAGGATTCTCTACACCATACCGACGCTGCAAAATCCTTTGGGCACTCTAATGCCGGAAGCGCGACGTCGCGACATAGCAGCCATCGCGGTGAAACATAACATCGCAATTGTCGAAGATGACGTACACAGCTTCATGCTGCCGGATCCGCTTCTGCCGCTTTCTTCGTTTGCGCCAGACAATAGTTATTACATTCTAAGCACCTCCAAGAGCATCGCCGGTGGTATGCGCATTGGTTATCTGGTCGCTCCGCAACGCATGATCGAACCTCTCGCAACTTCATTGCGTGCGACCGTGTGGATGGCTGCACCGCTGATGGCGGAGATCGCGGCGGAGTGGATTCTGGATGGGACGGCCGATCGTCTTGTGGAGCAGAAGCGCGCAGAGGCAGCGGCGCGTCAGTCGATTGCCGGCGCTGCGCTCGCTGGGTTTCACTTCGACGCTCATCCACTTAGTTTTCATCTTTGGTTACATCTGCCCGAGCCATGGCGCAGTAACGAATTCTCAGCACAACTACGACGTCGTGGAGTGGCTGTAACACCTGCCGAGGCATTTGTGCCGGGCCGCGAGGAACCACCTCATGCTGTGCGTGTGTGCCTGGGCGCCGCGCGAAGCCGAGCTCAACTTGAGAAGGGTCTCGGTATAATAAGGACAGTCTTGCAGGAAACGCCGGATCCGTGTCTATCCATTCTCTGACTGCACACCGAGAAATATTTGTGCCTTTTTGCGGCCCGCTTTCATCAAACTCTTAATGTACAAATTCGGCCCTTTCGAGATTGACTTGGATCGATACCTGTTGCTGCGCGACGGAAACCTGGTTCCACTTTCACCGAAGGTCTTCGAAACTCTCATGTTTCTAATCGAACATCGGGGCAGTGTCGTTAAGAAAGAAGACATCATGAACCGAGTTTGGCCCGACACCTTCGTCGAAGAAAGTAACCTGGCCCAGAATATTTTCCTGCTCAGGAAAGCGCTTGGTGAAGAGAAGAATGAACACAGATACATCATAACGATCCCGGGTGTTGGTTATCGTTTCGTTGCGCCAGTCGTCGAGTCGTTCGCTCACTCGTCACAAACGATTCCCGCCCCGCCAGAAGGAATCAGTGTTGATTCCGTGCGTTCGATTGCGGTCTTACCTTTCAAGAACCTCGTAAGAGACAGCGATGACGAGTTTCTCGGACCAGGAATAGCGGACGCGCTGATCATGAGACTTAGCAGTATCCGGCGTCTGAAGGTGCGGCCAACGACCGCCGTCCTTAAATACAGCAACTCGATACACGATCCGTTGGTGCTCGGGCGCGAACTAAGCGTGAACGCGTTAATTGATGGAGTCTATCAGCGCATAGGTGACCAGATCAGAGTATCTGTCCAGCTCATCAGCGTCACCAGTGGATTAACGCTCTGGGCCACCAAGTTTGACGAGAACTTCACAAACATCTTCGCGATCCAGGATTCAATTTCCGAGCAGGTGGTGCGTTCACTGGAGCTGAAATTAAGTGGCGACGAACAAAGACAGTTGGCCAAAAGTTACACCGACAATGCCGAGGCATTTCAGCTCTACATCAAGGGGCGCTACTTCTGGAACCAGCGAAGTATCGAAGGAATTAAAAAGGGTCTCGAATACGCCCAGCAAGCAATCGCGATTGATCCAACCTACGCGCCCGCCTATATCGGACTAGCTGATTCCTACAACCTGCTTGGCGCGCAACACAGTGTGTTGCCACCGCGAGAATCTTTTCCGAAGGCACGTGCAGCTGTGCTTAGGGCCCTGGAAATAGATGAACAACTGGCGGAGGCCTATGCTTCGCTCGCCTTCATCAACTGGGGTTTCGAGTGGGATTGGTCCACTGCGGAGAGAAACTTCTTGAAGGCGATTGCCTTAAAGCCTAACTATCCGACGGCGCATCACTGGTACGGCGAGCTTTTAGTTACTGCCGGAAAATTTGATGAAGGCCTGGTCCAGTTGCGAATGGCCCAGGAGCTTGATCCTCTGTCACTGGCTATTAATGTTGACCTGGCTGCCGCATTCTATTTTGCGCGTGAATACGACAGAAGTGAGAACCAACTGGAGAACCTGCTTGATTTAAATGCCGGCTTCATCCGTGCGCGCGTGATGCTGGGTAAGGTTTGGGAACAAAAAAGGGAGTACACCAAAGCACTTGAGATGCTGAGAAGTGCTGTAGAGCTTTCACGCGAGGACCCGGTAACCTTATCGGCATTAGCCCGCACTCTTGCTCGTGCTGGACAGCGCGACGAGGCAAAAAGGATCGTCAACGATTTGCAGCAGCAGTCGCGGAAAGGCCACTACGTATCCGCCGGCAACATAGCGACTATCTATATCGCACTGGATGAAAAGGAGCTCGCCTTCGACTGGCTGGAATGTGCGTTTGAGAACAAGGACATACAACTCATCTGGCTCAAAGTTAATCCTGTATTCGACCCGTTACGTTTCGATCATCGCTTCACAAAACTCGTCGAGCGCGTCAGCTCGGTCCTGCTCTAAACGTCTTTGCCTCAAAAATCAGCAAACATACGAATTGCAGCGCCGAAGGCGCGGAATATAAAAGCCAGGGGCAAGCGCGAAACGGTGGAGCGCGTCGCCCCTGGAAGATAATCAAAGTTCATTCCAGCCCTGAAAGGGCGGAATACTTCGTGTATTATTTGGGCCTTTCAGGCCTCTTAGTTGTGGTCTCGCTGTAACCAGGGGCGACGCGCTCCGCTTCGCTTCGCGCTTGCCCCTGGCTTTTATATCTCGCGCCGTTGGCGCTCTGTTCTGAAGAGACCAACGTCTGCTTTACTCGAGAGCTTTGCGCAAAGCTGCTCTGGCGAGGAGGCGTGTCGAATCTAACGTCGGCAGCGGACTGTCGTCAGGTCGAACGATTAACGGTATCTCTGTGCAACCAAGAACGACGGCATCACAGCCCTGGGTCTTTAATCTGTCAGTCACCTCGTTGAAGTATAAGCGCGAGGATTCAGTAAAGATGCCGTTGACCAGTTCTTTGAATATGATTTCGTTGATCCTTGTTCTGTCTCTCTCGTCAGGTATCCTGCTTTCGAGCCGAAATTCCTTCAACGTTTCCGGGTATACAGGTCCTTCCATCAAATACTTTGTTCCCAGGATGCCCAGACGCTCGTAACCGTGATGTTTTGCTTCTTCCGCAACTGGTTTCGCGATATGTATCCACGGAATCGGTGATTCCGGCAGTAGATATTCGAACGCTTGATGAAAGGTGTTATCAGGGCAGATGGCAAAATTCGCGCCGGCTCGAGCAACCTTGCGTGCAGAAGCAGCTAACAATCCGGCAAGTGCTTTCCAGTCGTCGGCATAAATATGTCGCATCTGTTCGGCGAGCGGCATCGAGTTCATGGTTATCTCAGGATGATTGTGCTCGCCGAGCAGCGCCGGCGCTTCCAAACAGATGGTGCGATAACACAATGCAGCGCCCTCAGCACTACCCGCTACAATTCCGATGTGTTGAGTCATGATTCCCTCCCGGCGAAAAAGTTCTGTTCCAGAATTGTTTTCAAATTTCTATCGTGGAATATCTTTTCGAATGCTGTTGGCTCGACTCCGGGCGGCAAACATGTTTCCAGTGGGGTCTCCAATAACTCGCCTGAAGTGCGCGCCTCACGCGTATGGTCCGCCAGTCTCTCAAGGTAAAACTGTGCATTGCTGATTGCCGCAGCACTGCGAACATCCCCATGGCTTGAAATCACGCGACTCCGTCCTCTGGCTTGCAAACGTTCTAACGCCTGTACGAAACGATCCGGAGTTGAATAGGAAAGATAGATGATATTACCTACGAGCGTGTCGCCCACCATTAGCAATTTCGCCGGCTTCACATCTATTCCGAGAGTGCTCGATGTATGACCCGGGTTGTGAAAAATATCCAACTCATACCGTCCCCAGCGGATCTTCAGCTCATCCGAAATCAGAATGTCAGGTTCGCGAAAGTATGACTCTTCTTCCTCTGAGCGGTAACGCTCAGAGTTAAACGTGTCGAGATAATTTTTATGGGCGACGACTTTGGCTTGCGGAAAGAAATTTAAGGCTGCGAGATGATCGGTGAAAAAGTGCGTGCTGATGATGAAACGAACTTCCTTCCCGAGTTCTGTCTCAATAAAGTTCCGCAGTTTCTCAGCATCGGCACGACTTCCCATCCCATCGATTAACAGTACCTCGTCGCGCGAGACCAGAGCAGTCGAATTAGATTTATAAGTATCACCAATCAGGAGATACAGATCAGCTTCAATTTGATTCACCTGCATTGAATACCTCACATTGCTGGCGCGAATGATTCGATATAGGCAGCGTACCATTCCGGCAGGCCCAGTTCTCTGACGC
>DASUYO010000038.1:0-9019 GCA_036377375.1 Pyrinomonadaceae bacterium | reverse complement strand
TAGCCGATGTAGCGATCGGGGTTTGCGGGATCAGTGAAGACGTACGGCGCACCGCCACTCGGATCTGCACCCCACCGCAGCACCTTCTGCGCGGCCACAGAAGACGTTAGCCACAAAAAGGCACAAAAAGCACAAAAGATTTTTCTTACGCGTTTTGTGCCTTTTGTGCTTTTTTGTGGCAAAGTTCTGCGGATTTTAGCCTTTGAGTGCGTTTAGATCCAATTTTGCTGATTCAGAGATATCGGCTTTAAGCACGTCTTCCATTTGCTTCAGCGCGTACTTGTTCTCTTCCTCAGTGTTTGAAACAACACAGTCTGAAGGGATGAACAATTTGAAATCGCGCATGTAGGCATCGTTGGCGGTGAAGAGCACGCAATTGTTGCCGGCGATGCCCGTGAGGATCAGGTTTTTTGCGTTCAAGTGCGTGAGGAGAAGATCGAGAGTCGTCGAGTAGAAGCCCGAGTGCTTTGGTTTCAGCACGAAGTAATCGTCGTCTTCCGGCGGCAGCAGTTTGACAAAGTCTTTTCCTTTCGCATCGTCTCTGCTGCAATGGGCCACGAGCTTCTTGAAATCTGACTGCCAGCGGCCGAAGTTGTCGTTGACATAAATCGACGGTATGCCCGCTGCTTTCGTTCGCTTCTTGAGCTCAGCGATATTTCTTCCCACCGGGAGCGCGAGTCGCAGGAGCTCGTCGCCTTCCTCGAAGTCGAAGTCGTTAATGACGTCGATCAAGAGCAACGCAGCTTCAGATTTGTCCGGAGCTGAGCCATGTAGATCGTGAGTCGCACGTGCCATGCCCACAGATTAACACGGACGAGACAGATTTGGTTTTACCTGTGTTAATCTGTGCCGCATGTGCACAGATCGCAGAGACTTCCTACGCCTATCCGCAGGTATCGCGGGCGCAACACTGCTCGGCAGCTCGTTGGTCCAGGGATCGCAGCCCGAAGCGATCCAGCGTCTGCGTCGAATGACCGACAGTGCCATTCCCATCTCAATGGATGAACGGAAAGCACGCATCGCGAGAGCGCAGAAGCTGATGCGCGACCAACGCATCGACGCAATGTACATCGAGCCGGGCAGCAGCATGTTCTATTACACGGGCATGCGATGGGGCACGAGCGAAAGAATGTTGGCGGTGGTGATCCCTGCGCGCGGTGAGATTGGCTGGGTGTGTCCGAAGTTTGAAGAAGAGCGTGCCCGCGAGCTGATTCAAATGGGCACTGACATCCGCACGTGGGAAGAGGACGAAAGCCCTTACAAGCGCGTCGCCGAAATATTCAGGGATCGGGGTATACGTACCGGAACCGTCGGTATCGAAGAGCGCGTGCGCTTCTTTCTCTACGACGGTATTCGACAAGCCGCGCCCGCGTTGAAGTTTGTCATCGCTACTCCAGTCACCGCCGGCTGCCGTATGTTCAAATCACCGGCCGAAATTGCGTTAATGCAGCTCGCTAACAACATCACGATTGAAGCTTACAAAGCAACGCGCGACAGCATGAAGGAAGGAATGACCCAACGCGAGTTTGCGGGTAACTGCGCGGCGGCTTTCCGCGCGCTCGGAACAGAGGGCGGCATCTTCGTCAGCTTTGGAAAGTACACTGCGTTTCCGCACGGCAGCAGCACGCCGCAACGTTTGAAGGAAGGCGATGTGGTGCTGATGGATGGTGGTTGCAGCGTCGAAGGTTACCAGTCAGACATCACTCGCACTTTCGTGTTTGGCAAAGCCACAGATCGACAACGCCAGATCTGGGATCTCGAAAAAAAGGCGCAGGACGCGGGATTTGCTGCGGCGAAGGTTGGCGCGCCGTGTGAAGCTGTCGATGCGGCAGCACGTAAGGTGATCACCGATGCGGGCTTTGGTCCAGACTACAAGGTGCCCGGACTTCCGCACCGCACTGGGCATGGCATCGGTCTCGATGGTCACGAGTGGACCAACTTCGTGCGTGGTAACAAGACGGCGATCCAGCCGGGTATGTGTTTCAGTGACGAGCCGACGATCGCGATCTATGGCGAGTTTGGTATTCGACTCGAAGACTGTCTGTACATCACGCAGGATGGTCCAAAGTTTTTCACGAAGCAGAGCGCCTCGATTGACGAACCTTTTTAGCCACGGATTCACACGGATGAACACGGATTTAATTTTATCCGTGTCATCCGTGTTAATCTGTGGCTAAAAAATGGGTAGGTGGATCTTAGCGGCGACAATTCTTGCCTCGAGCATGGCTTTTATCGATGGCACGGTCGTCAACGTGGCCCTTCCTTTTCTTCAAACCAACCTTCACGCGACTGCGATTGGCATACAGTGGGTTGTCGAAGCCTACTCGCTGTTTCTTTCAGCACTGTTGCTCGTCGGCGGCTCACTCGGCGATCGTTACGGACGGCGACGCATCTTCAACATCGGCGTCGTCATCTTCGCGCTCGCCTCCGCTCTCTGCGGCATGGCTGCGAACATCGAGCAACTGATTGCTGCGCGTGCAGTGCAAGGCATTGGCGGTGCACTGCTTGTACCGGGAAGTCTCGCGCTCATCAGTTCTTCGTTTCCAGAAGACGTGCGCGGCAAAGCAATCGGCACGTGGTCCGGCTTTTCGGCAATCACAACGGCCATTGGACCAGTGCTTGGCGGCTGGCTGGTAGAACACTGGTCCTGGCGTGCGGCCTTCTTTCTGAATCTGCCATTGGCGCTGGCAGTTTTATTGATCTCAGTCTGGAAAGTGCCTGAGACTCGAGAGAAAGAGCACCATGGACCACTTGATTGGGCAGGTGCAGCACTGGCGACGATCGGTCTCGGCGGCGTTATCTATGGACTGATCGAGTCGCCGCGTCTCGGTTTCTCAAACCCGATAGTGTTGCTAACACTGATTGGCGGCTTGGCAGCGCTGGCTCTATTCGTCTTTAACGAAGCGCGTGCAAGGAATGCAATGGTGCCACTGCGGCTATTTCGCAGGCGAGACTTTACCGGCGCGAATTTTTTGACGTTGTTCTTGTACGCCGCACTGGGTGGCAACTTTTTCTTCTTCGCACTCAATCTGATTCAGATTCAGGGTTACTCGGCGACTGCGGCTGGAGCATCGTTGCTGCCGTTTGTCGTCTTGATGTTTTCGCTATCTCGCTGGTCGGGCGGATTGGTCGATCGTTTTGGCGCGAGGCTACCGCTCACGATCGGCCCACTCGTTGCCGCAGCCGGTTTCGCACTATTTGCGGTTCCAAGTATTAACGGAAATTACTGGACAAGTTTCTTCCCCGCGGTTGTGGTGCTCGGACTCGGAATGACCATCACTGTTGCGCCTTTAACGACGACTGTAATGAGCTCTGTTGGTGAGGAACAGGCTGGGGTGGCGTCGGGGATTAGCAACGCCGTGTCGCGCACAGCGGGATTACTTGCGATTGCTGTGTTTGGGGTGGTGATGCTGCATGTATTCAGCTGGAGACTTGCCGAGCGGCTGAATGAGATTCAAGTTGACGAGCAACTGAAGCATTCTGTTTACGACCAACGGGTGAAGTTGGCTGGCCTTGAATTGCCCGCGACTGACGATGCGACGCGGGAGCTGATAAAAGAAACCGTCGGCGGCTCATTTGTGTCCGGTTTCCGAGTGATCATGTTTACTTCCTCTGCCCTTGCTGTGGCCAGCGCCGCCAGCTCATGGCTGTTCATCAGAAAATCACGTGTGGCCAAGACCAACAAGCAGCGAGATTAGCCAGACCAGTACGAATGCACCCACGGCCACTGCTGCACTCAGAAGATAAATCAGCGATGTTTCGATGAGCTCGGAAGACTTTTTTGGGCTGGTCATGGGGAGATTTCCTTGCGTTCTTAACGTTCATTGCTCGCGGTCTGTGCTTGCATTACAATCAGTCCGCCTCAAAGAACTTGTTTTTTTATCGCTTTAGACGGCGCAATCTTAGGTCTGTAGCGCTCGGCAAGTCCTCAGGCGGCACTCAAGAATTCCTCAAAGATATTTCTCAAGGCCGTTTTTAATGGGTCAGCAGGACAGTCAAAGTTATGAATTCGGTCGTTTCCGCCTGAAAACTGCGGAACGCGTCCTCTTCCGCGAAGGTGAGCTGGTTCCGCTCACCCCCAAGGTCTTCGACATCCTTCTGACGCTCGTTGAGCACGCCGGACAGGTCGTCGCCAAGGACGATCTGATGAAGAGGGTCTGGCCAAACACTTTCGTCGAAGAAGGGAATCTGACCCAGAACATCTCGCTGCTTCGGAAAGCACTCGGCGAGACTCCCGGCGGCGTTCAGTTTATTGAGACGGTGCCTCGTCGCGGGTATCGTTTCGTCGCCGACACGAGCCAATCATGGGGCGACGAGTCTGGCGCTCAAGACAAGCAAGTCGATTCAGCTCCAGTTGTTTCAATTCCCGACACGACGAGTCAGTCTGCCGCGAGCAGGAGAACTCCGCTGTTTGCTTTGGCGGTCGGCGTTGTCGTGATGGGCCTCATTAGCCTTGTTTACTTCACCGGCCGAGGCAAAGCTGGAGAACCGTCACCGATTCAGTCCATCGCGGTGCTGCCGTTTGTCGATGAGTCGTCGGATCCTGATGCTGAATACATCAACGACAAGATTGCCGAGAGTTTGATTAACAGTCTTTCGAAGTTGCCGCAGTTACGTGTTGTGCCGCGTAGTGTCGTTGCTGGTTACAAAGGGAAGCAGATCGATCCGCGTAAGGTGGGCCAGGATCTGAATGTGCGCGCAGTTGTTACGGGCCGCATGCGCCGTCGCGGCGACATCATCAGCATTCAAGCCGATCTCATCGATCTCGACAACGTCGCCCAACTCTGGGGCCAGCACTACGATCACAAAGTTTCAGACGTGCTCCTGGTGCAGGACGACATCTCGCGCGATATCTTCGAGAACCTGCGCCTGAAGTTGAATGTCGAAGAGAAGAAACAGCTCGAAGCGTATCGACTCTACCTGAAGGGTCGCAATGCGTGGAACAAACGCACGAGCGACGAATTGCAGCAGGCCATCGAGTATTTCAATCAGGCCATTGCGATCGATCCAAACTACGGCGCGGCGTACGCGGGCCTCGCTGACTGTTACAACATGCTTGTCGTCTACGGCAGGTTGCAGCCGAAAGAAGGATTTCCAAAAGCGAAGGAAGCGGCAGCAAAGGCACTCGAAATCGATGAGAGTTTGGCCGAAGCTCACACCTCGATGGCGTTTATCAAGTTTCGCTGGGACTGGGATCGAAGTGCGACAGAGAGTGAGTTTCAGGAAGCGATAAAACTGAAGCCTGCATACGCGCCGGCGCATCAGTGGTACAGCTCGTACCTCGTTGCGGTGGAGCGTTTTGACGAAGCGATTGCTGAAGCGAAGCGAACTGAAGAGCTCGAGCCGCTGTCGTTTGTGGCGAGCTCGCATCTCGGGTGGATCTACTACCTATCCGGACAGAACGACAACGCGATCGAGCAGTGCAAAAAGATTCTCGATCTCGATCCGAGTTCGTTTCCGGCGCGTCGTTATCTCGGACTTGCTTATGAAGCAAAGGGAATGTATTCGGAGGCGATTGCCGAGTTTCAAACAGGCGTGAAGCTTTCGGGAAGTCCGTTGATGCTCGCACTTCTCGGACATGCATATGCTGCTTCAGGGCGGACTACTGAGGCAAAACAAGTGCTGAACGATTTGCAGCAGTTACAGGGCCAGCGCTACGTATCGCCTTATACCGTCGCTGCGATTTATGCAGGACTGGGCGATCAGGACCAGGCGTTCAACTGGCTGGAAAGGGCAGTGGAAGAGCGCGACATTTGGTTGATGAACTTGAAAGTCGATCCCGTCTTCTCTAAGCTGCGCTCCAACCGCCACTTCGCCGACATCTTGGCGCGCATCCGCCTCCGACCGTAAGCCACAAAAAAGCATAAATATTCTTCTGAATTTGTGAGTTTTTGTGCCTTTTTGCGGCCAATCTGTTTCTGGGCTTTTTCGTGGCTGTCTTACGCGTTACTATTATGTGCAAGGTGACGAAATGAGACTTGAATCCAGTTTGGGACTGTTGATTTTAATGCTGTTGTTTTCAGTTAACTGCTACGCGCAGGAATCTGGAACTGCTGCGGAAACCGTGGAAAAACTGAAACTACAGCTACTTGAAGTTCAAGCCAAAGAAGAGGCTTTGCGCGGGCGGGCACAACAGTTGGACGAGAGTCTCAAACCTGAAAACATCGAGCGGTCACTGGCGGGAGTCGGCTCAACCAGGCCGGAAGAGTTGCGCGAGTCACGGCGTCGGCAGTTGACGATTGAGCAAGATGGCGTACAGGCCCAGCTCAAGATAGTCGAGACGAGCCGTCAGCGTTTGGAAGCGGCGGTTGCCAATGCTGAAGTGTTAGCTTATCAACAGAGTGCACGTCCCACTCAAATGGCAGCAACTTCATCGCGCAAAGGTTATCAGTTGCTCGTGCTCGGCGGTGGCTTGGCGGTGTTGGCCCTCGGCGGCGGCGCATTATTTTACCGGCAAAAGACAAAACGACGTTAGGGATTAGGCTACAGATCCGTATAATCTGTGGCCTACATGCAACGCCCCCGCTCGATCACCATCATCAGCTGGCTCTTCATAATCTTCGGCAGCATAGCATTGCTTAGTGGCCTCGTGCGCGGTGGAGATCTCACGAGCCACTGGTACGTTCATCTTTCACGATTGCTGCAAATCATCGCCGGCGCCTTCATGCTCTACGGCTGCAACTGGGCACGCTGGCTTCTCGTCGCGTGGGTCGCGTTTCACATCGCCATCAGCGCTCTGCACTCAGCGTTAATTTTGCTGATGCACGTCGTGATCTTCTCTGTAATTCTATTCTTCCTATTTCGGCGCGCCGCTTCGTCTTATTTCTCAGCGGCTAACACTTGATAAGATTTGACTCAGGAGGATTGCACAATGCGTTACTTTACTGCTTTAGCTCTTGCTCTGATCGCGCTTTTATTCGTGCCGGCGACGAAGTTCTCGCAGGGTGGCCAGATGGAAGCTTCCCGAGGCGTTGCCGGAGGCGGAATCTCCGTATCCGGTTGGACCGGAAAGATCGATGCCAAAGAAGAAGCGGCCGGGATGACGCTCAATAGCGCAAAGTTTGCGAAAGAAGGCAACGGCCTGCACGTCACCACTGGTCCAGCGGTAACTTACTGGAATCCCAAAAACAAAGCGACCGGAGATTACACCGTCAAAGCTACGTTCACAGAACCGAAGTACATGAACCTGAACAATCATCCGCACCCCTACGGCGTGATGATCGCGGGTAACGATCTCGGCTCCGATCAGCAGAGTTACTTGTACTGCGCCGCTTATGGCAACGGCAACTTCATCGTGCGCGGTTTTGGACCAGCACCGTTTCAGTTGAATGGACCACGTGGCGCCGCCGATCCGGCAGTGAATAAAGCTGCGGGTGTCGGTCAGCCAGTCACGCAGGAGATCGCGCTCTCTGTGAAGGGCGATAAAATTGAGTGTGCGATTAACAACAAGGTCGTCGCGAGTTACACCAAGTCTGATCTGGTCACCAGCGGCAAGCTCAAATCAACTGACGGGATCTATGGTGTGCGCTTCGCTCACAACACTGAAGTGATAGTCAACGGCCTCAAGATGACGAAGAACTAGGCAGTATCCACAGATTACGCAGATTAGCTGTGTAATCTGTGGATGGCTTTATCTAATACCTACCAGTCCCTGCACAGATTGAATGAGTTTCTCTGAGTCGTAGCCGATGCCGTCTTTGAAAACGATCTCGACGTTTTCGATGTCATTAATCGCAGTGGCAGGATTTCCTTTCACGACCATCAAATCAGCCTGTTTGCCAGGTGCGATGGAGCCGATGCGAGCATCCTCACCAAGAAACTTCGCGCCATTGAGCGAGGCGATCTTGATCGCTTCAGTTGGTGTGAATCCTGCTTCGACCAGCAGCTCGACTTCTCGCAGATCGCCGAAGCCGGCAACGATACCGCCATTACCAGTTGGATCGAGTCCCGCGAGGAGGAGGCCGCCGGCTTTAACGAATGCACGCTCGAAGTCCATCGCCTTGCGCAGTAACGGGACAAAATTCGCTTCTGGAGAAACGCGTGCTCGTGCTTGCAGGTAACGAACGCGAGCGTCTGTCGACATCACATTCAAAACGCGCTGGTTCAGTAACGCGCTGCTTGCTCCGATACCTGTTTGGGCCAACGGTGCGCCAGCGGCCTCGAAGACTGGCAGCGTCGACGTAACAGCCACATTCTTCGCGACCAGTGTGCGAATCGTCTCCTGTGCTGCGGCCCCGTTGAGATCGAGTTGACGAAGACTGTTTGAAACGCCTTGCGGGCATTTATCCGGCTGCTTGTTCGGAACGAATTCGGAATCCGCAAACAACCCGTGCTCGAGATCATCGATTCCGATTTCTGCTGCTTCTTTGTATCCGATCGAGCAAAGATGACCGGTGACTTTGAGTCCGCGTTTGTGTGCTTCTTCAACCGCGGCACGCAACTCGTCGCGCGAGATGTTCATGTAGGCCTTGAACGACGTGGCGCCGAGATCGGCCCAGTAGCTAACCATCTTGCGCGCGTCGTCGGGTCCCGTCAGCGTGTGCATCACGGGCGTGAACGAGCCGGGTCCTTCGAGATATGGCGCGGTGATGTACATCTTTGGACCGATCATTCCGCCCGCATCGATTAGTTTCTTGATCTCGAGATCGGTGTAAGGTGCAACGCTTCCGGTAGTCCGAATCGTGGTGACGCCGAGCGCGAGGTAAAGCCGCGGAAAGCTGATGCCCATGTTGGAGTACATCGGCGGTGAGCCACCCATCGGAAAGAACATGTGGTTGTGCATTCCGACAAGACCGGGCAGCACTGTGTAGCCATTGAGATCCAACGTCTGCGCATTTGCCGGTATCTTCGCAGTTGCGGCGGGCTCGACTGATTGAATCTTTCCTTCGCTGATGACGATTGTCTGGTCGTCCTTCGGCGCGGCGCCGGTGCCGTCAATCACACGCACGTGCGTCAGTGCGATGATGCGTGCGTCGGTGCGTATGAACTGCCGATCGGGAGCTTGCGCAAACGAGCTGAT
>DASUYO010000037.1:0-5317 GCA_036377375.1 Pyrinomonadaceae bacterium | reverse complement strand
AGGAAGACGCAGAAGCATACAGCCGAACTGCCTATCCTGAAGTACTGACGGTTCTCGCCAACGCGATCGAAGGAATTCCCACCGTAAGAACTTTTAACTTCGTCAGCTCCACGTGCAACCGGACCTTCGCTGGCAAGCTGTCGTAAGGTCGATAGATTTCAAGTACGCATGTTACAGGTGCACGCATGAACAGTTTTTACGGAATGCGACGGGCAAACGGCGATTGGTTTGCTGTTGAGGATGATGGCCAACTTCGGATGCCCATCTTTAAGAGCAGCGGTGACGCGATGATAGCCCGGTCGCGCGATAACGGAATGGAATGCTTTAGACCAGTGGCATTCGATGTGAGCGCTCTAGAGCAGCTCAGGGGGACTAACGGAGACAGTGCGTCTTTTTTAATCATCGCTGATCCTTCCCGCAACCTGAAATCTGGTCTGCGCCGGACTTTTAATGAGTTAGCTCCGTTAATAGTCCAACCTGCAAAGGAGAGATCCGACCATTGATAACAGCCACAGCCAAGGATAGATCCCTTAGGGATGGTAACGGCGATGAAGTCTGGCCAGGAATCGTTTCGCGATTTCAGTTGGTCCTTCTCGCGGGTCGCAGAAGTAAGCAGCTCTTTAACGGTGCGCGGCCGCGAATTCCAGCCGACCCACTGAAGCGAAGAAATACGAGCATTGCTCTTGAGGAATTAAGACACGGCCTTGTACCTTTCAGCAGGGTCGTATGAGACTGATAAGTTGTTAAGAGCCAACCGCGGCCAGCAACAACAAAAAGGGAAGTGAAAATGATCATTTGCGAATTCTGTTTGCTTCACTCACCGGAAGGTGTATGCGGCCTTGGTCTGAACATCCCTAAGACAATGAAGTGCCACCAGTTTTGCCCCAGGTATAGATAGATTCTGCGCTAAGCCCTCGGATTTTGTAAGTCCGAATGAAATCGTCGAGATGGCGAAATTCTTTGGCCTCGAAAGAACGGAACTTAAAAAGGTCAAGATAATCGCGGAAAGAAGAGTCGCCGATATCAATCAGGCGCGAACGACTCTCACGACCTCCACAAACATCGGTCCACCGTGGACATAGGCTTGAACTACAAGACAGCGGAATTGGTAAGACGGCGAAGAAGATTTGGTAGTTGTTCTGGTTCTTCACCCAAATATAAAATCCAATCATTCCCGCCCACGTTTTCATCCGTTCCTTCTAAAGTCTGGGCGTACTTCTCGGCGATCACGATGAGCGGCGTATTGCCATCCAACTTTGCTTGTTCACGGATGCGCCTTGCAGTTTGCAAAGTATTTTCGATTGTTCTACCGACCAGATCAATTAGGACCAAATCGGCACTCATCAACCCGTTGCTCACTCTATCAAGAGCATCCTCTTCATCTATTGCAACGGAAACGCGGTAACCAGATCTGATTAAACTGTCCCTCAGGACTGTCCGCGCCTCGTCGTCCTCTTCTAATCACGGCACCGTTTCTCTCGTCTCCAATTTTGAAGACGGCACAAGTGTAGAGGTGGGGATGGTCGGAAACGAGGGGATGTTCGGCGTCTGCGTCTTTTTAGGCAGCGTCAGCACTCCTCTGTTAGCACAGGTGCAACTTCCGGGCGAAGGGCTAAGGATGAGAGCAGACGTGTTGAAGACGGAATTCAAAAAGTGCGGATAGCTACAGGACTTGTTGCTCCGATACACGCAAGCCTTCATCACGCAAATAGCGCAGACTGCGGCTTGTAACCGCGCACATCCGATCGAAGGGCGATTGTCCAAGTGGCTGCTAATGTGCGAGGACCGGGCGAACTCTAAGGAACTGGAGTTGACGCATGAGTTTATCGCGACGATGTTAGGCACAAGACGAGCGGGTGTGACGGTAGCGGCGGGCGATCTTAGATCCAGAGGCCTCATCGATTACCGGCGTGGACACGTGATCATTCGTGATCGTCAAGGGCTTGAATCAGTAACTTGCGAATGTTATCCGATGGTGAAGAAGGAATTTGCACGGCTGATTGGCAGTAACGGTCACGTGTAAAGCGGAACGGCGCGAGCAATCCTTGGGAGGTTCAGTTCCCACTATCGAGTTGCACAGTTGAGTTGGCTCGTGGTGGCCTGTCGTTGGATCGTGTGGCCTGTTCGTATTTATTGTGCTTTCGGGTCGCGTGTGAGCGTAGGTGGCCCAACGATCAGGACCACGAGGAAGCGACTAGCAGATGCTAAGGTGATCCTTGAGAAGACTGCCAAGCTCTTGAAATACTTACAGAGGTTCTTTGGGCCATACACAGTCAGAAATATTTCCGATACCTTAGGTCCGTTCCGTAACCGACGTGCGGCTCACATCTAAGTTCGGTAAATGGAAGACAACCCCATATCCTTTTGGCGGAAGACGATGCAGATACTCGCGAGTTAGTCGAACTCATAATGCGTCACGCGGGCTTTCGTGTCTCTCTGACAGGCGACTCATCGAGGTCTTGGACCTACTCGCCACGGATCGTTTTGACGCCCTCTTATTGGATAACTGGATGCCTGAAGTTACAGGACTAGAACTCTGTCGCACGATCCGATCCTTCGACGAAAATACTCCGATTTTCTTCTGCTCAGGCGCAGTCACCGACGCTGACAAAAAGGTCGGATTTTCCGCTGGCGCTCAAGGCTATCTTGCAAGCCGTCCGACGCTGAGGATTTAATCCAAGTTTTACGCTTTGAGTTGAGCAAGCGCAGCTCCTAATGCGTCAGGCGCGCAGAACTCCTGAGCCGTTGTATCCTATCTGACCAAAGTTAAACCTAATGGACCTGCGGGAGTAATCTTTCGACTTCGTCAAGCAAGAGGTCCACACCCATCGGTTTTGTAAGGTAGGCATCGGCGCCCGCATCGAACGCCGCCTGCTTATCAGCTTCATAGCTGGCGGCAGAATAGAACACGATTGGAATCGTTGGATTGAATTTTCTGATTAACTTCGCGACCTCAGTGCCTATCATCGTAGGCATCCAATTATCGAGAACTATGAGATCGAACTCTTCAGCTCTCAATTTATGCAGTGCCTCTTGGCCGCTTCCAACACATACAACAGTGTGACCAGCGTATTGGAGCATGCAGCGAAGTAATTCGCGATTTTCAGCGTCGTCGTCTGTACAGAGAATGCGGCCCTTCAAAATCGGCATTAAGCGTCCTTGCTCATTTGTATTAGAGTGAGGGTGAGTCACTTTCGCCATCCGTGCAAGCGCAAACCGAGAGAATGAGGCCCTTTTGTAACGATCGTGACCACGTTATGACTAATTTGCGACGCGTACCTCTAAGCTTCTCCTTGGCGCTTTTCCATTGGCGAACACTTCTTGACTAATCCCTAGAGGCTGGGCTGGTAGGAATTCCGTGGCGGGTATGGGAAGAACACTTAACCTTTAATTACTACGAACTCAAGTGGTGACGAGCTTGAACGAATCGCGATGAATGGAATCTCGGGATGGACGTGGATATTTCCACCGTTACGCGATAGCCCACAATCCCGCACTGACGCGCACGCAGATGGAAGTACCTTCGTCCCTCGAAGAGCCACAATAAGTCGGTTTGCCACAAATGCGACACGGACGTTTCTTGCTAACGCGCTGAAAGCCGACGAAATCATAGGTTCTTCCGCTCGATTTCACTTTATGACCGACAACAATTTCATTTTATGACCGACAAATTTCACTTTATGACCGACAAATTTCATTTAATGACCGAACCCACAGGGACGATGGTAGCCCAGCGTTAACCCGGGCGGCCTTGATGAATGAGCGTTCATTCAGTATTATGTTCAGACGTTATTCTGGCAGGAGTGTGGAGGGGAGATGCGGGTTGAGAGGGCGGCGGTGCTGGGGGCGGGGACTATGGGGGCGCAGATTGCCGCGCACCTCGCGAATGCCGGTGTGCCGACGCTGCTGCTCGATATTTCGCCGCGTGAGTTAACTCCCGAAGAGCAGGCGAAGGGGTTAAAGCTTGACACCCCGCAGGTGAAAAATCGCATTGCGCGCAGCGGTCTGGAAGCTGCCGTCAAAGCAAAGCCCGCCGCTTTCTTCGTGCCGGAGCTTGCTTCCTTAATCACTGCGGGAAACTTCGACGACGACCTCGCAAAGATCAAAGACTGCGATCTGATCATCGAAGCCATTGTTGAAAATCTCGACATCAAACGCTCACTCTTCGAGCGCGTCGAACAACATCGGAAGTCAGGCTCAATCGTAGCCTCAAACACGAGCGGCATTCCGATTCACATGCTGGCAGAAGGTCGGTCTGATGATTTCAAGCAGCACTTTCTCGGCGTTCACTTTTTCAATCCACCGCGTTATCTACATCTCGTCGAGATAATTCGCACCGAGTGGACCAAACCGGAAGTGTCCTGTTTCATCTACGGCTTTCTCGATCAGCGACTCGGCAAAGGCGTCGTGCCGGCAAAGGATCGTCCGAACTTCATCGCTAATCGCATCGGCACGTTCGGCGCACTCTTCACTATTAAGACGATGCTCGACGACGGTTACACGATCGAAGAAGTCGATCGCATGACCGGTCCGGCAGTCGGCCGCCCAAAGTCGGCGACGTTCCGGACCTTTGATTTGGTCGGACTCGACGTCTTTACACACGTCATCAAGAACCTTTACGAAGTGCTGCCGGAAGACGAAGAGCGCGACATGTTTGTTGTGCCCGAAGTGCTCGGGAAGATGGTCCAACGCGGACTCCTCGGTAACAAGACCAAGGCCGGCTTCTACAAGAAGCAAAAAGGCGAAGGCGATAAGCGTGAGATCTGGACGCTCGACACAGCCACACTCGATTATCGTCCTTCAGAAAAGATCAAACTCCCTTCGCTCGACATGGCGAAGAACATCGAAGACCTGCCGGAGCGAATCAAGACTCTCACCTGGGGCAAGGATCGCGCGGGCGCCTTTTTATGGAAGACGCTTTCGCGCACACTCGCTTATGCGGCCAAGCGAATCCCCGAGATTGCCGATACGGTTGTCGAAGTCGATCGCGCGATGCGCTGGGGCTTCGGTTGGGAACTTGGACCATTCGAAGTCTGGGATGCAATCGGCGTCGACAAGTCAGTGGCGCGGATGAAAGAAGAAGGAATGACAGTGCCGGCCAACGTCGAGCAGATGCTCGCGTCCGGCGCCACTTCTTTTTACAAGAAGGAAAATGGACAACAGTTTTACTTCGACCTCGAGAGTGGCACGTATGAGCCGTTATCAGATCCGGCCGGAGTTCTGATTCTGAAGTCAATCAAAGATCGCATTGGTGTCATTAAGAAGAATGCGGGAGCTTCGCTGATCGACATTGGCGATGGTGTTGCGTGTCTCGAGT
>DASUYO010000036.1:0-10289 GCA_036377375.1 Pyrinomonadaceae bacterium | reverse complement strand
TTGAAAGCCGCGCTTTTGCTCGGCTTTGTTGTGATTGGCTCCTTTTCAGTGGCGTCCGCGCAGGCGCCGGCCATCGATCCCAAAAGCGAAATCAGCAGTCCCAAAAGTGAACTCAAGAACAGTCTTACTGACCTTTCAACTCTCTACAAAAGTGACGTTGAGCGGCTGGAAAAACGGCAGCAGCAGTCGCAGGATCTCTACAAAGACGGACTCATCTCGCGCGTAGAACTCGAGAACAGCCAGAAAGCCCTCGATGACGCACGCGCCAAGGTCGAACAAGTTGCCCAGGAGATTGCAGCGGCAAACAAGCCGATGTCGACGGTCGGTCCGACCATGGTCGCGGCTGGCAACTTCCCGTGGTCCACAGGTAACAGCAGGATCGACAATCTCATTCGCTACTACGGAACTCAGTACAGTGTCGATCCTTATCTGATCTATTGTTTGATGTCTCAGGAATCGAGCTTCACCTCGGGCGCGACGAGCCCGAAAGGCGCGCAGGGGCTGATGCAGCTGATGCCGGGCACTGCCGCTCGCTACGGAGTGACGAATCCTTACGACGTGGAGCAGAACATCAAAGGCGGCACGCGTTATTTAAAGGACCTGCTGAAGATGTTCAATGGGCGTGTTGATCTTGCGCTGGCAGGTTATAACGCCGGCGAGGGCGCGGTAATGAAGTTTGGCAACACGATTCCCCCATACGACGAAACGCGCAACTACGTACGGCTGATTCTCAAGCGCTACACGAAGAAATTAACCTCTTAATTCAAGCCACAAAAAGGCACAAAAAGCACAAAACGATCAATAATGCGTTTTGTGCTTTTTTGTGCTTCTAACCTGGAGAGGAGTCGAATATGACGCGAGTCTACATCCTAATCTTTGTACTGTTCGTAACTGGGTTTGTGCGGAGTGATGCGAGTGTCACACGCGAACAGGATCCGCTTGTCGTAAACTCGAAGACCATCGCGCTAAAACTGGAGAACGCGCGCGTTCGTGTTCTCGAAGGCACGCTTAAACCCGGTGACAAGGAAAAGACTCACTCACATCCGGCATATGTCATCTATGTCATCGCGGGCGGAAAAGTTCGCAATTATGCGGCGGATGGAACTGCTACTGACGTAGAGTTCAAGACGGGCGACGTGATCTATCGTGATCCGCTGACGCATTCGGCCGAGAACATTGGCGACACGACGATCAAGTTCTTACTGGTGGAGCTTAAGAGTTAGCTCTGAGTGCCGGTTAAGCTGCCGGATCCCGTGGGTGAGAGGAGCCGAGCAATCAATTGATTCATGCGGTCAAGATCGATTGGTTTAGTGAGATAACCAGAGACGCCCACATCGTAAGCTGCGCGCTGAAAACCCTCGGTGCTGAACGCTGTAATCGCAATCACCGGCACTTCTCGTAAGGCGTCGTGATCGCGAATCCTGCGCGTGGCGCCGAGCCCGTCGAGTGTCGGTAGATTGATATCCATCAAGATCAAATTAGGTAGCAGACTCGTCGCGACAGTCACTGCATCTTCGCCATTATTTGCTGTGACGACTCGATAACCCTGTTGTTGAAGAGCCAGACTGATCACCGCGACGTTGTCGGCTGAATCGTCGACCACGAGGATCAGAAATTTCTTGGGCTCAAATTGCAGGCCCTCTCTCGAGAGTCTTTGATCAGGTGGCGGAAGTCCCGAAGTGGCAAGTGGATCCTTCATGTCTGCGATTATAGCGATCTATGTAATCCGTGTAATGTGTGGAAGAATGTGTTTGAGCTATGGACGCTAAATTTCATCCTGCAATGGAAGAGCTACTTTAATACGGACGGGAGTTTGAAAGCAGAAGCCGGAAAGATTAACTGGCCGTTTGGTGATTACTCTTGGTCCGACGACCTGCAGGGCATTGTCAACAACGCTTTCGTCTACGCATGCATGCACGGTCACATCGATGCAGCGAAACTGCTGTTAGACAAAGGCGCTGAGATCAACACGATTCCCGGCGGCTTCGATTACGCCGGCACTGGACTACACTACGCCGCACTCAACGGTCATCGTGCAATGGTCGAGTTCCTTCTGGCCCATGGCGCTGATCGTAACGTGAAGGACACGAAAGTCGCCTCCACTGCGTCCGGCTGGGCCGACTACGGCGGCCACCCCGATCTGCGCGACCTGTTGGAGTAACTCTGAATTTTACAAAACTGAAAACCCTGTCTATGACTCATACTCGGTCGTAAGCTTGAATACACTCTGAACTTCACTATCATTTACTTCCAACCAACCATTAATTAGTGGAATAAAGTCACTGAAGGTTAATTCCTTAGGAGTTGTCTTTAGCGTTTCGCATAGAACAGGAAGCTCTGAACAGAAACTGCGGTATTTATTGTGAATATGATTTCCTCCAGGTATTGAAGAACGACCAGATTCACAAGCTAACCAGTCTCTGACTAACGTTATTGCCAGCTTTACGCTTCCGCGGTGCGCCTGTACATCCTGTCCACTTATATCGGAAACGAATTGCTGGTACCGATAAGGCGTCTTATCCATCACCAGAAGTGTTTTGGTTTGGAGACGCGAGTTTCCATATCTTTCGGCCCCGAGATCAATGCCAAGTTCCAGCGGCATATTGAACCTGGGCAGCCCCCTTCGATTCACTTCTATTCGCGACAGGTCATGAATCCCATACTTGCATTCGGAAATAATATTCATGATCTTCTCAAGACGGTTAGTAGCAGCATTACTAGCCTCTAAGGAGCTTCTGGTTTGAAAACCCGCTACTTCGATCGTGAATACAATGGCATGGAAGATTGGTTTGTATTCAGCATCGAAAGGGCAGTTTACGAATACGTTTGTGTTGAACGTTTGTGAGGATCTGTTCATTGAAGTCGATTAGCTTGTTTGCGCGTGAGGGCGTTAGTGGGATCGGTCTACTCCTTTGAAGCTTCACGTTGAGATTTTACAGCTCGTACGGCGTCTCTTATGGCTTTTTCGCTAAACCGAGATTTAACAATCGGCTTTTGAAAAACCTGACCATGTGTGCCGTATATCAAAACTTCGGCCCGCGGTTTCGTCTTCCTTGCTCGACGTAATGCATCATCGATTGCATCCGTCTTACTGTTAAAGACCCAAATATATCCATTTGACTGGCGTCGTACAGCCCAGGAACCATCACGCAGCACGACGTGAAAGACTTCCTTCCTTGCCATCATTTCACTCCTGTTAAAATACTTCGTGCGCGATTCATAACTTCGTCGCCAGGCTTAACTTCGATTTCGCCTTTTAGATAGGCCTGATAACGTCTTTGAGACTCTTCCATCCACAACCGCACCAGCCTCGCTTTCTCTTTTGCGGTGAGGAGACGCGATTGTTCGACTAGTTCTTCGAAAAGTGAGCTCATGGAGCGGAGTATAGCCCAGTTATACAGAGTCGGCTAATCACTCTGTGTAAATTCACATACTCTGCGGCCCAATTTTCGCGTACCCATTCAACACTCCAGTTAACACAAACCCGCGGATCTATCACTGAGATCTTGCAACGTGTGTTGGAGAAGTTGTATGGCGCGAAAGACAGAAGAGTTAACGGTCGGGCGAAGACGTATCGAAGTTTCGAACGTCGATAAACTCCTCTATCCGGGCACTAAGTTCACCAAAGCGAATGTAATCGATTACTACATTAATGTTTCAAAATATGTCCTGCCGCACTTAAAGAATCGCCCCGTCACGCTCAAGCGTTTTCCCGATGGCGTGTTCGGCGAATTCTTTTATGAAAAGGACGCGCCGGCATTCACGCCTGAGTGGGTCAAGACCGTTCCGGTGCCTCGTCGCGAAACACCCGGCCCTGACATTCGTTACATCCTGATCAACGATCTGACCACACTCGTTTGGGTAGCCAATCTCGCGACGCTTGAACTCCACCCGTTCCTGCACAAAGCCGAGCAACTGAATCGTCCGACCGCCATCGTGTTCGACTGTGATCCCGGTGAAGGAGCCGACATCCTGGATTGCGCCCGAGTGGCTCTGATGTTGCGCGGAGTATTTCAGGAGTTGCATCTCGATTCGTACGTCAAAGTTTCCGGCTCCAAGGGAGTTCAAGTTTACATCCCACTTAATACCCCTATGACGTACAACGAGACGCAGCCACTCGCGAAGGGAATCGCACAATTGATGGCCCAGCGAGACCCAAAGCTCATCGTCTGGGAGATGCCGAAACGACTGCGCACGAAAAAAGTCTTTATCGACTGGAGTCAGAACACGGATTTCAAGACTACAGTCGCCGTCTATTCGCTGCGCGCCAAGACTCACCGTCCTTACGTTTCTCTGCCTGTAACCTGGGATGAACTTTCGGAAGCCTTACGGACCAAAGATGCCGATGCCCTGTTCTTCACACCTGACGAAGCAATCGCACGCGTAAAAAAGATCGGCGACCTCTTCAAACCAGTACTCACGAAAAAGCAAAAACTCCCAATGGAACTGCGGCGCTACTTTGAACACCAACGTGCTGCAAGATCCGAGCGCAGCAGTGAAGCTCTGAAGCCGTACGCTGCAAAACGGAACTTCGCGAAAACAGCGGAGCCAAAACCGGCAGGACCGCGGCGCAGTGCACAGGGCAGTCGTCGTCGTTTTGTTATTCAGAAGCACGCTGCGAGTCATCTGCATTATGACTTTCGACTCGAGATGCACGACGTCTTGAAATCGTGGTCAGTCCCGAAAGGCCCACCCTTCAAGAAAGACGAACGACGGCTCGCAATGCCCACTGAAGATCATCCAGTTGAGTATCTCGATTTTGAAGGAATCATTCCCAAGGGCCAGTACGGCGGTGGCACGGTCATGATCTGGGACATCGGCACGTATGAGTTGATCGAAGGCAACTACTACAAAGGATTTTTGCGATTTTATCTGAATGGCACGAAGTTAAAAGGCGAATGGACCATGCAGCGATTCGTTGACGGCAAGAACGAGCGCGATAACAGAGACAAGTGGCGTTTGATCAAGACAGGCCAGAGTTCGCGCGTTGTATCGGCGAGGCGTGACGACGAATCTGCTTTAACAAAACGCACGATGGCGCAGATCGCATCGGCTGCTGATGCTGTTTGGCAGAGTAATCGACAATGAAGATCGATTTGAAACAACTGCCGAAGGCGCGATTGGATTTCATACCGCCGATGCTCGCTCGTTCGGTGGACCAACTGCCGTCCGGAGCGGATTGGTTGTACGAGTTGAAGCTCGATGGTTATCGCGCGTTGGTAGTGAAGGCAGGCAGTGTCGTCATTCTTTACTCGCGCCGTGGAAACAACTTGAACATTCGCTTTCCGACGATTGCCCGTGCTTGCTCGTTTCTTCCAAAGGATACGATCGTTGATGGTGAGTTGGTGGTGATAGACGATACGGGCAGGCCGTCGTTCTCGGCTTTGCAGCATTCTCGCTTCACGCCAGACGCACTCTACTTTTACGTTTTCGATCTGCTTGCATATCAGGGGAAAGACCTGCGCAAGCTGCCGCTCGTCGAACGGCGCAGCTTGCTGGAAGAACGTGTGTTGAAAAGTATGCGCGATCCAGTGCGTTTGTCTGAGGTCTTCAATACTTCGCCGAAGCAGCTTGTGGCAGCGGCAAAGAGATCCGGTCTCGAGGGCGTGATCGGCAAACGCGCAAACAGCAGGTACGAAAGCGGTGAGCGCAGCGGTGCGTGGGTAAAGTACAAGACGAATAAAGGTCAGGAGCTTGTCATCGGCGGCTACAAGCCAGGCACAAATGGATTCGAGTACCTGCTCGTCGGCTACTACGAAGGAAAGGACTTGATCTTCATTGCCAAGATCCGAAACGGCTTCACTCCCGCGTTACGCCGCGACGTAGCGAAACACTTCGCGGGCCTCCGCACTTCCGTCTGCCCCTTCGCAAATCTTCCCGAACCGGCAAGCGCCCGTCGCGGCGAAGCGATCACCGCGGAAGTGATGAAGAACATCCAATGGCTCCGCCCCAAGCTCGTCGCACAAGTGGAGTTCACCGAATGGACCAAGGGCAACCACCTCCGCCACTCGCGCTTCATCGCGCTGCGGGATGATAAGAACGCTAGCCAAGTGAAGAAAGAGAGCTACTTCGATTCACGCGAGCTTTGATAACACCCAGCCGAGTTCGTCAAATTTTGTTATACTACCATCAATGGCAATGGAGTTGACCAAACAAGCGAAGAACCTCAGCATCCCTGATCGAATCCGCTTAGTCGAGGAAATCTGGGACACGATTGCCGAAGAGAATGAAGCATTCGAACTCACAGATGCTCAAAAACGGGAACTTGATAGGCGACTGGAGTGGGTCAGAAGCAATCCGCGCCAAGGTCGTACATGGGACGAGATCAAGGCGGAATTCACGAAATCGCGCTAAACAAATATGATTTTTCGGTTCACCCCGGAAGCGGACGCCGAACTCACCGAGGCCCGCGAATGGTATTCTCACCAGCGTGACGATCTAGACATCGAGTTCATGCAATGTATCGAGGATGCATTGTCGCGAATCCTCGCTAACCCGCATATGTTTCCCGCAGTTCATGGAGATTTGAGGCGCGCCATAGTGCGTCGCGCAAGTCGTGTTCGCCGAATGGGACCAAGGGCAACCACCTCCGCCACTCGCCTTCCTCGCGCTGCGGGATGATAAGATCGCGTCTGACGTTAAAAAGGAAAAGACATTTCAGCCACAAAAAAGCACAAAAAGCACAAAATTAGTTCTGTGACTTTTGTGCGTTTTGTGGCTATATACCTGCTTTGAAGCGTTCCAAGAAAAAGTAATACGCATTAAGACTTAGAGTTCGCGGCGCGCTGCTGATTTACCACTCGAGCGTGCTGCGGTGGTGGCGAAGATTCCGTTGAGGCGTCCTGCGTTATCGATTCGCCACACGAAGCGGCCGTTGCTCTTTCGCGTTGCGCCTTCCTCAAAGAAAGTTGCCTCAACGCGGTCACCATTGATTGAGCCTTGCACCTTAATCGGAGTTCTACTGCTCGGGGGCAGGCTTACGCCATTCTCAGAAACTTTCTGACCTTTTCCAGTGAATTGTGTGCCGTTCTGATCAATCGAGAGAGCGAAACCAATTTTCATGTTCTTGAACGATTGATAAGAAGTCGACTCGACAGTATTCACGACGTTCCATCTGCCGCTAAGGTCCTGCGCTGTCTGGGCCGGTTCTGTTTTTTGCTCCACTGGTGCAGATGCAGCCGGTGCAGGAGTAGAGGGTATGGAAACAGTCGGTGATGCAGACTCGATCTTCGTAGCCACGGCGGACGACGACGAACTGCGCTCACGCGATAGATATGCAAGCACAGCGACTGCGGCAAGAACCGTGATTGCCAACACAGCCATGATCAATGTTCTTTGATATGAATATACGGGAGCGGGTGCGTAGGCTGGAGGATTGCGAACTTCTGCCTCAGGCGGGTTGCTAGTGACAAGGGTCGCTTCTTCTTTGTCTTCACTAATCGCTTCCTCAGCTACGGGTTCGCTGTAGGCTTTCGGAACCGCTGTTTGGATCCCGAAGAACTTTTGCAGCACCAGTCGCTCGCTGGATGTTATCGAGCTGGAATTTAGCGGATCAAAGGTCGGATCGAAGCTAAAGCGAGTGGCTCGCATAGAAGCGATGGCGTTGATTGCCTGAAAGCCCTTGAGATGACCGACGCGAGCATCCACCAGCTTCCCATCCAGGAAAGATAGTTCGGCTTGTGTCGCACCCGCGAGGATCTCCAGCCTGCCACTCTCGCCATTTGTAGAAATATTCGAAATCGTGTCCAGAATGCGTTGATCTTGAAACATGAGGAAAAGGTAAGCCACAGATTACACAGATCGGTTCTGGAAATCTGTGTAATCTGTGGCTAAGAAGATCCTACACAGCGATTGATGCCGTGAATTGTGCTTGCTCTGTTGATCCGGTCAACGCTGTTGTCGATGAGTTACCGCCGGCAATGATTTGAGCAATCGTGTCGAAGTAACCGGTGCCGACAAACGCCTGGTGCTTGACCGCACGATAATCGCTGTCAGCCTGGCGCTCGAATTCAGTTGCCTGAAGCTTCGCGTAAGCGCTCATGCCCGAATCGCGATAAGCCTGTGCGAGCTCAAACATCGCGAGGTTGAGCGCATGGAACCCGGCGAGCGTGATGAACTGAAACTTATAACCCATCAGCGCCAGCTCTTTCTGAAACTTCGCAATCGTGTGATCGTCGAGCTTCTTCTTCCAATTGAACGACGGCGAGCAGTTGTACGCCAGCAGCTTGCCCGGATACTGCTCGTGAATCGCATGGGCGAAACGAGCCGCGTCTTGGAGATTGGGTTCCGAAGTCTCGCACCAAACCATGTCTGCATAAGGCGCATATGCGAGTCCGCGCGCGATGGCCTGGTCCAATCCCGGTTGAACGGTGAAGAATCCTTCTGCGGTTCGGCTGCCGGTCAGGAACGGGTGATCGCGTTCGTCGATATCGCTGGTGATTAGACCAGCGGCATCAGCGTCAGTGCGCGCGACCAGGATCGTGTCAACTCCGAGAACGTCAGCCGCCAAACGTGCGGCAGTGAGTTTTTGAATAAATTCCTGCGTGGGGACTAAGACCTTGCCGCCCATGTGTCCGCACTTTTTGCATGACGCGAGTTGATCTTCGAAGTGCACTCCTGCAGCGCCCGCTTCAATCATCGCTTTCATCAACTCAAACGCGTTCAAACAGCCGCCGAAACCAGCCTCTGCATCAGCCACGATGGGCGCAAACCAATCGATCCCGTTGCGACCTTCAGCATGATCGATCTGATCGGCACGCTGAAATGCATGATTAATCTTACGCACGACTTCCGGAACGCTGTTCGCCGGATACAAACTCTGATCCGGATACATCTGACCAGCGACGTTCGCATCAGCGGCCACCTGCCAACCGCTCAAGTAAATCGCCTTTAGTCCGGCCTGCACTTGTTGCACAGCCTGGCAGCCGGTCATGGCGCCGAGCGCCGGAACATACTGCTCGGTGTGCAAGAGTTCCCAAAGACGTTTTGCACCACGCTCGGCCAGCGTGTATTTGATCTCGAGTGTTCCGCGAAGCTTGACTACATCTTCCGCGGTGTAGTCGCGCTTGATTCCACGCCAGCGTTCAGACGTGGCCCACTCATTTTCCAGTGCAACGTGATCGTAGGTTTTCATAGGTTTCCCCCTTGCGTAGTCTTAAACATCAAATCGGATCAAATTCCTGATTCCGAATCAAAAACTCGCTGATGCGGCGCGCCGTTTTGTATTTCTCAATTACAGGCTCACCCGCATCAGCAGGTAGTT
This sequence comes from Pyrinomonadaceae bacterium, assembly GCA_036377375.1. GTDB lineage: Bacteria > Acidobacteriota > Blastocatellia > Pyrinomonadales > Pyrinomonadaceae > PSRF01. The sequence continues at coordinate 1,027 of DASUYO010000036.1, read as the reverse complement.
CACTCAAAATTCGCTCAAGCTCTTCGTCGAACATTTGGCTAATCGTCTCCGGTGTGTGAGCCGCGGAAGCTGCGAACTCGAGGCGATCGCGATGACGAATGCGCTGCGCGATCATCAGCCGGTAGATGCGATCCGTAGCGAGATCTTCCATGTAGCCGTCGAGCAGGCTGGCGCCTTTGCCGTTCAGCACGCCATTGCGATAACGGATCACGGTACGGATAGCCGCGCGTGTTCCGTCGATCGTAATCTTTCCAACTTCTTTGGGTGTAGGTCGCAGGTCTGGCTGCGCCGGTGCTTCGGGTTTGCGAGCTTTGACCTGATTGGGGCAAGGAAACTGTTTCACTGCGATCTCGTTCTGGTCTGGATGGCCGGTCCAGGCGCCATCCATCAAGCAGTTCGCTTCGTTCTTTTTGTCTTCTGCGAGCACACGCAGAGCGCGCTCGTTCAATTCAGCATCGGTGCGGCTGGGATAAAGAGCAGTCATGCCGCCGATCGCGAGAATGCCGTGCTTGTGGCAAGTCTCAGCGAGCAGCTCGCGCAGATTTTGAAAGAAAGGAACGTTGTGTGGAATCGTGTTTCGATCGGGCAGGATCCACTCAGGATCTTCCAGGTTGAAATGAATCAAGCTGGCCATGTAATCCCACCGACCGAGATTCAAGCCGATAATGTGATCGCGCAAGTGGTAGATGAACTCTTCCATCTGGTAAGCGATGGGATGTGACTCAACCAGCGCCATACACTTGATATAACCACGCGACAGACCTTTCGCGTCTTCAATCGCGCGGAAAAGATCTCGCCACCATAATGCTTCTTCGGCTGACTCCGATTTTGGAATGTAGAAGCTGAGTGGGTGTCGCAGTCGATCGATATCGACTTGGTAAGCGACCATCGCAACATCGAACAGTGACGCTGACATCAGTTCGTCATTTAGTATGCCTGCCTGGCTGATGTGCAATCCGCGCGGACGAATGAAAGTGACTGTCTTGCTTTCCTTGATACCGACGTTGGTCTTACGCTTCGCGTCGAA
>DASUYO010000035.1:0-7726 GCA_036377375.1 Pyrinomonadaceae bacterium | reverse complement strand
TCATCTCCGGCAGTTCAGGCGTGAACGTGGCCTCTTCAACCAGCGGCGCCACGGTCACGGCCTCATCAACGTACAGCGGACAGCCGGCGAGCAATGCTATCAATGGAGATCGTAAAGGTACGGCAGGCAGTTGGTGGACTGATAACACGAGCGACAGTTTTCCTGATTCGATTCAGGTAGACTTCAATGGCTCAAAGACCCTCTCCTTATGCGTTGACGGACTTTGAGGTGAAGTATTGGACCGGCACGGCCTGGGCCATCATTCCCGGTGCCAGCATTACCGCCAATGACAAGGTGTGGCGCAAGCTCACGTTCTCACCCGTTGTCACAACGAAGATTCTTCTCAACGTGACGACAGTCGCGGGCGACAATCACACGCAAGTTGTCGAAATCGAGGCATACAGTCGGGCGGCCTCGGCGAGTCTGCAATGGCTGGTAACGGATCAACTCGGCACGCCGCGAATGATCTTTGACCAGTCTGGCAGTCTCGCAAATATGAAGCGGCACGACTACTTACCGTTTGGTGAGGAGCTGTTTCCCGGTGTCGGCGGCCGCAGCACCACGCAAGGCTACACGGCCGACGGCATCAGGCAGCAGTTCACCTCAAAAGAACGCGACATTGAGACGGGACTGGATTACTTCGGCGCGAGATACTTCGCCAGCACACAAGGCAGGTTCACTAGTCCTGATCCATTCAGCATTATCCAATTGCGACAGCGCGCGTCGAATGATGAAAAGACTCGTTCTGCGTTTATGCAATTCATAGGTGATCCCCGCCGTTGGAATCGTTTTGCATATGCTATCAATTCTCCGCTAGTTTTTACTGACAAGACGGGGTTGGACATTATGGTTATCGAAAATCACGCCACGGGCGGTAGACCAGGTCACAGTTCCGATAGTAATCCTATGGGTCATACTGCTATTGCTATCAGTGGCCGCGGCGTTTACAGCATGGGCAACGCAGATAAAGAGCTGCAAAGGGATAGCAAGAACAATATACTTGGTGGCAGCGTCAAGGATTACCTCGAGCGTGAATTGCCGAGAAGGGACACAACTATCATTATTATTAAAACAACGCCTGAGCAAGATGCGGCTGCTGCACAAAAACTGGAAGAAATCGCGAGTTCAAGAGCCCAACTGACTGTTAGCGGGATCTTGTCCGATAATTGTTCGGTTCGTGTTAATGAAGCTCTAGACGCAGCAGGAGTGCCCAAGGCTCCTGGTATTGTCAACCCGGCAGGCCCCAGTGTTTATCCAGCGCCCACGAACTTGCCTGGCGATGCAGGAAGCCGAGCTATGCAAGTTGGGAATGATCCTCAGAAGATCGAGATTCCAAAGAACTCAAGTCTTCCTCAATCGACGCTTGAGGCAATCAAGCAGTTTGAGCCAAAGAAAAGGGAGAATTAATAGAATCACGCATCGAGCGAAGATTGCTCGAAGGATCACTAGAGCACTAAGAGCTGAGTCCATGAAGTCGCCAACGGTCAAAATAGGTCTTCTACTCTTAGCTGCAATCGTGTTAGTGGCAGCGTCAGCTCGGTGGTATGTTCGCAGTCATAGGTTCAATGCCGGCTTTTTTGCAGTTCAATTAGGTGATTCTAAGGAATTGGTAAGAGCGCAGCTCGGGGAACCAAGCGAGATTGTAGAGTGCCTTCATCCTAAAGACGAAAGTGACCTGCAAAAAAAATGCTCCGAAGAGTCTTGGTATTACTCATTCATAGAGCGATGGGGATTCTCTTTCGATAAGAAAGGTACATTAATCAGCAAGACTCACAACGTTTTATATTGAATGGAAAGTTGCCGACGCAAATCAAACGAGCCATCGGCACAGGCGGCGAGAATCAAACCACCTGTGCGTAGGACGATACGAACCGGACCCGCAATGTTCGCGCTCGTGCTGCTTACTTGGGTCGTTTCCTGTGAGGTTCAGGAAGCAAAGTTGAAGAGCACGTTTTCAACGATTCAGATAGGTGACACGAAGGACAATGTTATCCAGGCTCTGGGGCAATCGTCAGAGATCTCACTGTGCCATGATGTTAACTCTCAGGGAACCCCACGCTGTACAGAGACTTATTGGTATAAATCTTTTTTGGTTCGATGGGGCTATGCATTCGACCGCGAAGGCAAGGTAGTCGATAAAGTCTACAATGTTTTGTATTAGTGACCTTTGACTGTTTGCAAATCCTTAGCAGCGCGACACTCACGGGCGGCAGAGACTTGTGTAATCGTGTTCTTCTTTCGTCTTTTGCTCGAGGCAACCGAACCCGTTATTAACCAGATCTGCATTGCCGTGTTTGATCCGAAAGCAAGCAAAGGATATGAAACAAACACTGAAGAATTTGAACAAGATTTTCGGCACGTCAGAGCCATGGTCGCGGCGCCAGTTTCCGCAAAGAACGGAAGAATGAGACGGCGCTGGATTATTTCCCTCGCCAGGTACTATGGCAGCCTGCCAGGTGGGTTCACGTCCCGGACCCAATGTGCGGGGCAGGGTCGTCGAGTGCCACTCTCAGAGCCAGATCTTCGACAGGATGAAAAAGCCTCGTAATTGAGCGGAGGGGTAATGAAGCCAATGAAAGTATTAGTAGTCGTGCTGGTTTTCGGAAATCTCGTTAGTTTTGCGAGCCCAGCTACGCAAATTCAAGAGCTGCAAGAAACCGTTGCCGTCAAACCCAAGGTGGCTGATTTGGGTGTGTCGCTTGCCGCGAATAAGCACAGGTATAGCCGTCGAGAGCAGATCAAACTTGAAGTGAAGCTTACGAACACCGACGCTGTCAAAGACGTTTTCGTTTATGGCACCCTTGAGTTAGGCCATCGCGGCAGCTTCACGCTTTATCTTCGCGACGCAAAAGGAAAGGAAGTTCCCCCGCGAATAATTCTTGAAGCATTGGAATCACTTCCTGAACCGGGTGATAAAAGCGCGTTTGTGAAATTGCTTCCGTTCCACTTCATTGGAACTGAATACGGAGGATCGATACCTGAGCTAAACATGGACAGGCCTGGAAGGTACTCCATTTGGGTTGAATATCATTGCCCAATCTCGACTGCCGATGTTCAACTGAGCCCCTTTTGGGGCAAAGAGAATGGCACGATCAAGTCGAACGTGGTGGAAATCGAAGTTCTACCGTAGGGTTAAAGCTCCGCTCGACCCGTTAAGTCTGTCCGGATTGCTCATAGTGGGAGACGTAGGCGGAAACCCAATTTGACGATGTGTTCCTGCTGGCGGCAGGTAGTTTGGAGAGGTGATTGAAGACCTCACGCAGCTGGCCTGCCGTTACTCTTAGTTGCCGCACAGAGCGCATCGGACTGAAACGGCCGCACATTGTTGACCCACTCGTTATGTCACAGTCGCGGGCAATCAGTCTTGCTCTTCTCCACGAGGTCTGTTGAATCGACTTGACCATCTTCGTAGGTAGCTCCGAACTGTTCCAGAAGCTTTACTATGACATGATATTTTTCCCAATCCATGAGCATGCGTGCCTGTCTCGCCAGATCCAGTGGCTTCGCCGTATACAGAGAAGCTACAGGTTCGTCAGCGCGATAGTTTGGATCCGCTCCATGTTCTAGCAGAAGTTGGACTATCGTGTAATTCCCTTTCAGAATGGCAAAAAACAGAGCTGGAGCCCCGTCCAATTCTGCGCAAGGCACATTCAAATCAATACCCGTGGCGAGAATCTGTGTTGCCGTTTTCAAATCATCCTTATCAATCGCGGCTAAAAGTTGATTGTGAAGAGTTTCCATTTTTTATTCACTAATGTATGCGATTAACTTGAGGCGTGTTGATTAACAATGATCCCTAAGACAGCGGTGAGTTTTTCTCGCTGACTACATAGGAGCTGAGAAGCCCCGTCGAAAACCCGGTGCATCTTTCCCATTGGACCCGTCTCTTCCTTCCGTTGATGTTGTCCTCACTCCTAATAGTTCAATCACCAGAATATTCAGGCTTTGGCGCACCCGCAAACTACTTCCAGAGCGGGGTTGATGTCGGGTCGTTCGTAATAGTCGGCCATCTCGATAATGCCAAGGCTTCGGCAAGCTCTCTTTGCGTAACGTACCGAGCCCTGCGCAGCGCTGATAGACGCTGACCGAAGAGCGGTGCTCTTTGGTTGCTCGACGTCCTATCGTAAGGTTCTGATTGTAAATGGGGATTTCCTGTATCAGTTGGAAACTTCTGTTATGCTCCGAAAGTAATTTATCACGGTCCGTTGTGGATTTAACTTGGAGGCAAGGAAAGAGGTTGGATCTTTTTCTACACTTCGCGTGAATTCATAGAACTGGGAATATCGGTGCAATGTTGGCAGGCAACAGACCGATTGTCGTTGAGAAGACTAATGGGAGCATTACTAAACTTGGAACGGCGCGACCCTTTGAAGATTACATAAGAGAATACGAGAAACGAAGCCGGCAGCCCGGACGAGCACCATGGACCCCGCAAGAAGCAGTCGAACCAAAACTCGAACCTGAGGTCGAACCCGAGATCGATCTTCCAATCGAACCGATTCCTTGATAGAGATGGCTTACTTGTGTCCTGTTTGCGGTTTCGATGGTTTAGATGAGCCAGCCTATTCATTGTTCGGTGCAGACTCATATGAAATATGCCCGAGCTGTGGTTTTCAGTTTGGAGTAACTGACGACAATGAAGGCATTGCGTTTCATGAATGGCGCGAAGCTTGGATAGATCGACAACTGGGAAATTTAAAGCGCAGGTAATTAAATACCGAGAACGAAAGTCTTTAACAGCGCGCACGACATAGCACTGAAGAGACCTCAGTCCTGAAGGCGAGATCTATGATCCTCCAATCCAAAGACGAGTTTGATGAGGTAATGGAATTGGATCGTGTCACCGGTAGATACCGCACTCTGTCGCGGAAGCAGCATTCAGAAATAATGAGCATACGGCCTTCCGGTGGTTACTCAATAGTTAATGGAATACTCGTGTGCTTGTACCGGGTGGATAATGGATTATATTTCCGCCTTGGTGAAGAAGACTACAAAATTACGGACACTGTTACATCGATTTTGGTGCGCGAAAATGGCTATCGCCTGTTTCAGCTAATGCAGAATGAAAACTTATTAGTCAATTTCAGATACCGTTCTCCGTTATATGAAGTTCCCCTGAATATGGATCCGACAGCATTTATAGATGAGGAGGATTTTGATTTCTTCCTCTTTGTTCATAACGTCCTGGCGCAAGGCGATCGGCGATACAGAGTCTATAATCAAGGGTGGCGCTAGTCTCACGAACTGGATCTAAACTCGCAGGATTACGCGGGTAAGCGAATTACCTTCTTTGCGGTTTGTTCCTTTTACGTGAAAATCCAACGCCCGTCTTCTTTCACTTCAAACACAATCGGATCGCCCAATAACTGCGACATGTACGGAATGCCCTACCGTAAATACATGGGGTCAATTTACTGAACTAAGAACTACTTGCATGGACATTGTCTCGATAGCAACGGCCGGTCTGATATTAGCTATTGTCTTCTTTGCCCGCGGGCTACTGATCAAAACTGTAAGCCGTAATATTATCTTCGGCGTCTCACTGGTTCTGTTTGCGACAGCCGTATTCCTGCCCATCTTTATGCATGATCAACCTACTCTGTTTCCTTCGTTGATGAATCCGCTGGTTTCACTCGGCCTGTTTTTGATTATGCGCAAACTGTTTGTCCGGTGGAAACACCGCGAGCCGATCGACACGTTTCTCGATTGGAGGTCAGGCCTGGCGGCAGATCGATGGTTCAATATCCTGTACTTTTCCCTCGGCGTCTGGTTAATGTTCCTGCTGTATTTAGGCGGATCTAACCGGCTGGAAATGGTATTAAGGCACTGGCCTCTATAGATGAGATCATCGCCATAGGCTTGGACGAACAATGGTTCAGTTACCAACTACCATTCTCCTTCACTTCGAACCGGATCGGATCGCCTAGCAACTGTGACGTGTAATGCGTGCCGTTGCCGCTCGCATGCACCGCGTAGACTCTTGCTTCGTGCAATCCAACACCCAGGCCGGGCGCGCGAAAGTTGTAGCCATGCCATTCATCCCTGGACCAGCCCGCATCGCGCACGTCCCGACGAGACAAACTGGCCTCCTGCGTTCCTACAAATCTTCCATCAATAAAAAGCTGCACCTCGACACGCTCCCACGGACTTGCTGAGTTAACAGCCCATCCCGCGATGCTCTGCGTCTCGACCACTGCTTCGCCCCAGCCATGAAACGTCGGCGGAAACGCTTTCACATGGACCACGACCGCAATCGTGATCACCAGAATTGTTTCGACTACTGATTTCGCGATTAACAGCTTGACGAGTTGCGAAGCTGGCTTCTTCATTGCGGGCTCTCGGGTACCTTCGGCAGCGTATTTGGCGGAAACAACTGCGGCCAGCGCGCTCTGAACTCATTCCTGACAAGCTCTTCGACTTCATCGGCTGTCGCCGCCGCAAGACATCTCTGCGCGATATCGCGCGCGTCTTCTGCCCTGATCTGCTCAAGCACATTTCTAACACGAGGAATCAACGCCGGAATCATGCTGAGATCGACTGCGCCCAACCCAACCAGTAACGCAGCATAAGCGGGTGTCGAGGCCATCTCGCCACAAACAATTACCGGAATGTCCGGCTCTCTCGCTGCCTGCAACGTGCGGCCGATCCCGTAAAGCACGGCAGGATGCAGCGTGCGAAACCAATCAGATACCTTATCGTTACCGCGATCAACTGCGAGTGTGTACTGGACCAGATCGTTTGTGCCGAGCTCGAAGAAGTCGACCTCACGCGCAATCTTCTCTGCGGTCAGGACAGCCGACGGAACCTCGATCATCGCACCAATCCGCACTTGAGCGAAGGCTGCTTCCTCGCCGGCAAGATGGTCCACCTCTTCATCGATTAAACGCTTGGCGAGTCGAACATCCGCCACATCTGCAATCATCGGAATCACGAGACTGAGATGTCCTGCCGCAGCCGCACGCAAAATCGCGCGAACCTGCGTGCGCATGACCTGTTTGTTGCGAAGATTGAAACGAACTGCCCGCAACCCAAGCGCAGGATTTCTCTCCCGTTCCTTCACGTCAGCGCTAAACTCCCCGCCAACGTCAAACAGTCGAACAATCGCTCCATACTCACCCGCAGCTTCCGCGAGTGCCTTGTACACCTGGTACTGCTCCTCTTCCGAGCTCATTAACCCAGGACGCGACATTAAGAACTCAGAGCGAAACAACCCGACTCCACACGCACCAAAATCGTTGACTGCCGGAAACTCAGTCGGTAGCTCGACATTCGCCCTCAAAAAGATCTGAACGCCGTCCAGAGTAACAACTGGTCCACACTCGAGATGCTTTGCCTCAGTAGCTGTTGCTTCAGGCTCATGAGCGGTAAACCTGTATTCCTCGATCGTCTCGTGGCTCGGATGCAGAACGACTTCACCGCGACGAGCATCGACAATGATCGAATCACCCGTGCGTGTGCGCTGGTAGAAATCACGCAAACCTACAACGGCCGTGAGTCCCAAACCTCTGGCGATGATCGCCATGTGAGAAGTCCAACCACCGGCATCGGTGGCGATTGCCTTCACGTGATTCAGATTGAGCTCAGCGATTGTCGACGGCAGCAGCTCGGTCGAGACGATCACGGCGTCTTCCGAAAGATTGGGATACTTCGGACCTTCGCCCGTGAGATTAGCGAGCAGACGCTGGATTACGTCTTCAATGTCCGAACCTCGCTCACGTAAATACTC
>DASUYO010000034.1:0-2777 GCA_036377375.1 Pyrinomonadaceae bacterium | reverse complement strand
GCGTGTAGTTGTGGCGCTGGGTTTCCTGTTGGTACGCCGGCCGCAGGATTTGTGGATTGCTTACCTATGTACTGCTCTGCTTTCGTTCTTCGGAGCGTTCTTTGAAGCGGCAAAGAATGCGGCCGTCCCGAATATCACTGGCGAACGCGATCTGCTCGCCGGCAATGCGTTGATGTTTTCATCGCGCTTCCTGTTGATGTCGCTTGGTGCTGCACTCGGCGGGTGGGCAGCTGCGTACTTCGGTTACGAGGCAGCGTTCATCATCAACGCTGTCTCGTTTGTTGCGTCCGCATATTCAGTTTGGCTTGTCCCCGAGGAGGAGACGCGCAGTCAGGCGACTAACGGTGTAGCTAAGGAGCCAAGGAGTCTTTATCGAGGCTACTGGTCTGACATGCGGGAGGGGTGGTCCTACATCGTGACGCACGCGCCGGTGGCAGCGATCCTCGGAATAAATATCGTTTGGGCCACTGGCGGTGGTGCGATGAATCTCATTGCCGATCGCCTGGGCGCGTTGGTGTTCGCCGGTGAAAACGGCATCAGTGCGGACGGAGCAGTGGCCGCGTTCTATTTCGCAGGCGGCTTCGGCTTGTTCCTGGGCATGCTGATTGCGCGGCGCGTCGGTGCGTTTTTTGAATTGAGGAAACGAACAGTCGCGTTCATCGGCTGGAGTCTGTTCATTCAGGGAATTTTTTATGCGTTCGCTGGTGTGATGCCGACCCTCGTTGGCGCGTGTGTGATGGTGTGTATCTCACGTGTGCTCCTGGGTGCTGAGTTTGCAGTGCAGGAAACTCTGCTGATGCGACTCGTTCCGGATAAGTTGAGGGGTCGAGTCTCGACAAGCGACCGTGCGGCTGAACTGATGACCTGGTCCTTCTCGACGGCGGTTGCGGGATGGTCGCTGCATACAATCACGCCACGAACGCTAACGACCATATCGGGGCTGCTCTCCGGAACGGCGGGGATCCTGTGGTTGGTATTATTCGTCAGCAGGAGAGTGCGATTGCCGAAGAAGATTGCGGGCCACCGCTATACACAGATTGCGACGGATTATTGATAGAATCCGGCGCATGCGTGTAAGAGCCCGTCGTCGCAAGTCGGTAGCATTCTTTATCACGCTCGGTGCGTGCCTGGTCGCGCTGGCGATCGCGCTGAATGTTGGGTGGATAATCCTGAACTGGCGCGAAGTCGCGCTGCTGGTTCTCGGGATCGTCTTTTTTGTTGTACTGATCTTCGGGGTCGTACTAAACACGACGTTCCTGATTCGCGAGATACGCCGTAACGAACAACACGACGCCTTTATCAACGCCGTCACGCACGAGCTGAAGACGCCGATCGCCTCCATTCGTCTTTATCTCGAGACGCTTAAGACACGCGATGTTGATGAAGAACAGCGCCGCGAGTTTTACAACATCATGCTTGCCGATAGCGACCGACTGCTGGTCACAGTCGAGCAAGTGCTGCGTGCGGGGCGCACCGGACTTAAGCGTCGTCGTATTACGAATTCGGTAATCAATCTGAACGAGATGGTCCAGGAATGTTTGGAGCTGACGCGTGTTCGCTATGGGTTGAACGAAACTGCGTTAATCTACAGCGAGTCTCCAGAGGCACGCTCTGCAAAAGTGTCCGGAGACTTCGACGAGCTAAGGGCGGCGTTCTCGAATCTCCTGGATAATGCAGTCAAGTATTCTGATAACGAGGTGCGTGTTTCGGTTTCCGTTTCGGCGCTTGATGACAAGAAAATAGCGGTACGGGTGGTCGACAAGGGTATTGGCATTCAGAGCGCACAACTCAAGCGCATCTTCAAGCGTTTTTATCGCGTGCCCGGACGCTTCATGGCGCGAGTCAAAGGCACCGGCTTGGGTTTATTTATCGTTCACTCAGTAGTCACGAAGCATGGCGGTCGAGTGTTTGCCGAGAGCCGCGGTCTTGGAGAAGGAAGCACTTTCACAGTTCACCTGCCGCGAGTCCCATGAAAACTAATTCGGTCCTGATAGTTGAAGACGAAAAACATCTCGCGAACGGGTTGCAGTATAACCTGAAGGCGGAAGGATACGACGTTGACACTGCCGGCACTGCTGAAGAAGCGCTGTCGTTGTTGGTTGAGGATCGAAAAAGTTACGACGTGATAGTGCTCGATGTGATGTTGCCGGGCATGGATGGTTTTTCACTCGCGTCAAAGCTGCGCGCACAACAGAACTTCGTTCCAATCCTAATGCTGACGGCACGCGGCCAGGCGCAAGACGTTCTGCGCGGATTTGAAGCGGGCGCTGATGATTATCTTCCGAAGCCGTTCGATCTTTCCGTGTTGCTGGCGCGAATCAACGCGCTGCTGCGTCGTCGTGAATGGTTCCACAAAGACCGCAGCAGAGTTTCGGAAAATGATGGAGCGAAGGTCTTTGATTTCGGCGGCAAGACGATTGACTTCGAAGCGCTGGAGCTTCGTTCAGGTACGCAGACTGTCCATCTCACGTTGATGGAAGCGGAGCTGCTGCGGTATTTGATTAATCATGAAGGAAAGATTGTCTCGCGGAGTGTGATTCTTGAGGATGTTTGGGGACTACGTGAAGATACTGACACGAGAGCAATCGATAACTTCATCGTGCGCTTGCGGAAATACATTGAGGACGAACCCTCACGCCCTCGCCATTTGCTCACCGTCCGCGGCGTCGGCTACAGATTCATCGCGCAAGCTTGAGCAGCGGGGGCAAGCCCCTCTTCCTGACTTGTTCTATTCTCTGTCTCACAAGGATTATGCCTGTAAACAATGGAACAAGTCA
>DASUYO010000033.1:0-6479 GCA_036377375.1 Pyrinomonadaceae bacterium | reverse complement strand
GGAAACGCCGCAGGTAACGGGAGTGAAAGTCACGATGGCCGTGCGCGACAAAGGCTGGCTGTCGAGTTGGAACGTGCCTGTGCCGTCGTATCAACTGGTGCGCAACGCGGGCGCTTTTGCGACTGTGTGGACGCTGGATCTTGGAGGACGCGCCCCTTGCGATCGGATGAAGCTCGACATTGACGGCGAGTCGTTCTCGCGGCCATTCCAGGCTGAGGCTGTCGATGATCTACAGAACGTGCGTTTGATTGCGAGTGGCCATCTAACCCGGCATAGCGGTGACGAGGCGAAACCTTTGACGATTTTCTTCGATCATGAAGAGACCGTGCGCCATCTGCGGCTGCAGATCACTGACTACAGCAATCCAATCTTGAACATTAGATCGATCGAAGCGAGCGCGCCGGCGCGTCAGCTTGTGTTTGAATTGAAGGAGCCTGTGTCGCAACCACTACGGCTATTCTTCGGTAATGAAACTGTCGCCGCGCCGCACTACGACTTTGAAAAAGAGCTGTACGCGCGGCTTTCGAAGCAACCCGGTCACAGTCGCTTAGGCGGTGTGCTTGCTAATCGCGAATACAAGCCGGAGCCGAAACCGCTCACCGAACGCGCGCCTTGGCTGATCTATATCGTGCTTGCTGCTTCAAGCGTCGCGCTCGCGTTCGTCCTCTTCAGCCTCGCCCGTACAGCGACGCGAATCGGCCACAAAGAAGCACAAAAGGCACAAAATTAGCTTTCGCGCCTTCTGTGCCTTTTTGCGGCAAGTTATGGCATCGGAGTGAACCCTTTCAGCGGATTGCCATAAAACGCTTCCGTCTGCCACGCCGTTTTATTCCACATGCCATCCTGATCCCCAATGATCTGCACGGGATAAATCACGCGATCACTGCCAAGCTGGTTGCTGTTAGCAATACCGTTGTCGAATTTACCGCCCGGCTGAACAGTGAACTTGATCGATCGCGCCAGCTTGTTATTCCAAAGCAGCTTGAACTCGTATTCGCCTGGGTTAGCTGCAAGTGTGAAGATGTCTTTAGTGGTATCGTCGTTTGTCGTATTACTGCCTTTGATGTTTGGAAAGTCACATTCCACACGTGACCACTTTGCTTTTTGCGGCAGCGAGTCTTCGACGTAGTGAGTGGTGTTGTTCTCAACTTTGGCTTCGCAACCTGCTTTACCGATTTCCATACCGTCCATTAACTTCTTGCCGACTTCTTTTCCCTGGTAGAACAAATGCGGATCGAATCGATATGCGTCGCCGCGAACCCAAAACGCCACGTGAAAATCCGGCAACTTCCAGCCATAAATGTCGGCTGGTGTCAGGTAAACGTAACCGATCGGCAGGTTCCAGTCGTGGTCCACAAAGTAAACGAACTTGTTCACTGCCTTCGGGCCCGCTTCGTTGGAGTGAGCCTTTGCGACTTTCATCTTGCCATTGAAGAGCGTGGTGTCAGTGCCCTGAAGCTCGTTCCGCATCTTGATTGTGAAGCTCACCGGGCCGGTGTAAGTTGTGCTCTGAGCCTCGGGAATGTCGCGGCCGCCGCACTCAGTCTTCCACCAGTAGCCTTTTTCGATGTTGCCGGTTTCGCAGTCAAACTTCACCCACGGTCCAGTCGGGAGTGAATACTGGACGTAGAGCTGACTGCCACTTGCAATTGGACCATTAACACGAAACACCATTCTCGGGACCCAGCTCCAAACGTCGTAGTTGCCTTTGTAGGAGTTGACAGTGAACGCAGTGATCTGAAGCGAGTCTTTCGCGAGCGTTGGCTGATCCTGGTTGGCGGAAGTGTTGATAGCGGGAGTTAATCCGATAACGAACAGCGCCAACACAACGGCGCACGTAAAGCGTAGCAGGGTGTTCAAGGGGGACCTCCTGAGTGATCGATAATTTCTGGGCAAAGCGCCGGAAAGTTTACTACGAGCGTCGCCGTTCGACTAGTTTTTTTTGAATTATTACAACTATTGTAATATCCTATGTACGTGAGAGGAACGGATCTAAAAGCAGGCCGAGAAAGCAAAGCCTGGGGTCAGGATAAGGCGGCTCGAAAACTCGGCATATCTCAACCATACCTATCTTTGCTTGAGAGAGGCACGCGTCGAGTCCCGGAAAAGTTGGCGCACACTGCCGCCACCGTTTACGGCTTATCACCTACTACCCTCCCGGTGGAAACAAGCTGGCATACTGTTGAGTCTAAGGATAACAAGGCGCTCGCAGCCGATTTGGCGGCGCTGGGCTACCCTGGACTGTCTTATTTGAAATCGCGACGCAAGAGAAACCCTGCGCAGGTTCTACTTTCAGCCCTGCGAAACGAGAACCTCGAGAGTCGACTCACCGAAGCTTTGCCCTGGGTGCTATTGGAATATCCTGATCTGGATTGGCAGCGATTGTTGCGCGCAGCCAAGGTTCATGACCTTCAGAACAAGCTTGGGTTTCTGATTAACGTGGCTCGTCGCCTTGCTGAAAGAGCAGGAAGAAATGACACCGCGAGTCTGCTGCGTGAAAAGGAAAAGATTTTGGAGGGGTCGCGCTTGGTCCGTGAAGATACGTTGTGTCACGATCTTTTGACTGAAGCTGAAAGGCGGTGGCTCCGCTCAAATCGATCAAAAGAGGCCAGACATTGGAACTTGTTGACGGATCTTTCGCCCGAACATCTAGCACGTACGGCTAAGTTGTATACAACAAAGAGGCTTTGCACAAAAAGTCGCCAATGCCAGCGCCAAAGGCGCGCAATATGAAAGCCAGGGGCAAGCGTGAAGCGCAGCGGAACGCGTCGCCCCTGGTTAGCAAGGAATAGTTTGAAGAGAGCACTGAAGGTGCGAAATATCAACCGCAATTATTCCGCTCTTTCAGAGCTTCAACGGTCATTGCGCTCTTACCAGGGGCGACGCGCCTCACGTTGTTCGGCGCTTGCCCCTGGCTTTGATATTACGCGCCTTTGGCGCTGGCATTAGCGACTTTTCGTGCAAAGCCCATTGAAGGAGGATTGACATGTCTTCTTGGGGACACTTGGAAGAAAGATACGCTACTCAACGACCACGAAAACTGCTTACACTCGACGGTGGTGGAATTCGCGGTGTCCTCACTTTGCAAGTTCTGATCAGAATGGAAGAGCTCCTTGCGGAGAAGAGCGGTCAGGGTGAAAACTTCCGGCTCTGCAACTTCTTCGATTACATCGGTGGCACCAGCACAGGCGCAATTATCGCGGCCGGCCTCGCGATTGGTAAGTCGGCGCGTTTTCTGTCTGACTTTTATAAAGAAGTTGGACCAGCCATGTTTGAGAAGGCTTTTATTCTCCGACGCCTGAAACATCTCTACAAAAGTGAGCCGCTCACGGAAAAGCTCAAAGAAGTGTTTGGCGCGAACACGACGCTCGCATCCGATTCGCTCAAGTGTTTGCTGTTGGTTGTCACACGCAACGTGACCACTGATTCGCCATGGCCAATCAGCAGCAATCCATTTGCGAAGTACAATGCTCCTGACCGACCTGACCGAAACTCGCAGATCCCGCTCTGGCAACTCGTGCGTGCCAGCACGGCCGCGCCGGTCTTCTTTCCGCCGGAAGTTGTGCAATGGGATCCAAATGATGACACGAAGGCTTTTCTGTTCGAGGACGGCGGCTTAACTCCGTATAACAATCCTGCCTTCCTGCTCGCGCGCATGGCGACCCATCCTGCTTACAAACTGAATTGGCCGACAGGTGAAAAGAACCTTCTCGTAATGTCGATCGGTACCGGTTCGGCGCCAAGCGTCGATGCAGATGTTTACAGCGGCGGCAAAAATGCTTTCTCGAATCTGATTAATTTTCCAGCCGCGTTGATGTATGGCTCAGCAGTCGATCAGGACATCAACTGCCGCGTCATCGGCCGTTGTATACACGGTGGAGAGTTCGACAGGGAACTCGGGCGCTGCGACACAGAGATCGATCGTGAAATCGGCGACCTCGTCGATCGCGCGGAACCGGTCGCAGATGATTTGAGGCGGCAGTTCACTTATGCCCGTTATAACGCCGAGCTCTCCACCTCATGGCTCAAGAAGCGTGGCCTCGCGGACGTTGATCCATCGAAGGTTGCGCAGCTCGACTCGGTAGATCACATCGATGACCTGGTTCGCGTAGGGCAGGCGCTCGCGAAAGAAGTCAAGATTGAACACTTCCGTCTCGATCATTTTGGGCAGTTCTATCAGTAAGAGGGCGGTCATGCGAGCATTCATCATCCGCCCCTTCGGAACGAAGAATGAGATCAACTTCGATCAAGTTGAAGCTGATCTCATCGATCCAGCGCTCGATCACTTCAACATCACCGGCCGCACGACGATGGAGATTCGGCGGCAGGGAAACATCCGCGTTGATATGTTTCAGCGGCTTCTTACTGCCGACCTCGTTATAGCGGACATTTCCATTCACAATGCTAACGTCTACTACGAGCTCGGTGTGCGGCATGCGTTGCGCGGGAAACGCACGTTTTTGATCCGCGCGCGTGGCGCCGGCCTCAAGACTGACGAAGTTCCATTTGATATCAAGACCGATCGTTACCTCACCTATGACGGCACGAATCCTAAAGCCAGTCTCGAAGATCTGATCGAAAGTCTGCGGCAAACTATCAACTCAGAAGAGCACGACAGTCCTGTTTTCCAGCTGTTGCCCGATCTCGTGGAACAGGATGAATCGCGTTTCCTGCCTGTTCCACGGGGCTTTCGCGACGAGGTGGAGAGGGCTCAAGAAGCCAGACAGCTCGGAGATCTTGAATTGCTGGGTCACGAGGCGCGTGGCTTCGAGTGGGAAGTAGAAGGACTTCGCGTGGTTGGGCGTGCGCAGTTCAGTTTGAATGCACTTGAAGGTGCACGACTCACGTGGGAGGCGATTCGGACGTTTGATCCATTGGATATTGAAGCCAACACGATGCTGGGTACCATCTGCCGGCTGCTGAACGATCTCACCGCTTCCAATCAGGCATTAGAGCGCGTTCTTAGTCGAAAGGATTTGGAGTCGAGCAGTCGTGCCGAAGCGCTTACGCTGCTGGGTACCAATGCAAAGAATCATTGGACCAACGACTGGAGATCAGCTTCGTCAACCGAGCAACGGCAACAGCAAGCCCTGAGGTCTCCCTACATGGAGCAATGCCTCGAGGCTTATGCTAATGCTTTTAAGGAGGACCTCAATCACTTTTACTCCGGGCTCAACGCGCTGGCGATGCTGACCATTCAAACTGGACTCATTGGACTATTACCTGAGGTTTGGGCAGAGAGGTTCGACGAGGACGAAGAAGCGCAGCGCGAATTCGAAGCAAAGAAAAAGCAAACACAGAAGCTCTCTGCGTCGATCGAATTCTCGCTTCAAGCCAACATAGAACGACTGCGCAGAGAAGAAACTCCTGACACTTGGGTGAAGATAAGTGAAGCCGATCTGTGTTTGTTAACTTCCAAAAAGCCAACCAGGGTTTCGAGCACTTATCGAACTGCGCTCGCCGAAGCCCCAGCTTTCGCGCGTGTTGCGATCCGGCGTCAATTAAACTTGTACCAGGAACTTGGCCTACTGACCGAAAACGTTTCCGCTGCTCTTTCGACACTGGAATCAGATTCAATTCGTAGTGCTACCTCATCGTCCGTCGCCTCCGGTCCGAAACGAGTGTTGCTCTTCACGGGTCATATGATCGACACGGAGAAGCGTGAAGTGCCGCGATTTCCGAATGAACCAGAGAAGATCGCAGCGGCGAAGCGCGCCATTGCTCAGGCGGTTGCAGATGAACAGCAGACGGCCGATGGTATAGCTTACGGCGTCGCCGGTTGCGCCAGTGGCGGCGACATACTTTTCCACGAGGCGTGTGAAGAGATGGGCATCCCAAGCCGGATCTTTCTGGCGGTACCGCGTGAGCTTTATGTGCAAGCGTCAGTGGCCTCGGCTGGCCCGGAATGGGTTGAGACTTTCCATAAGCTGAGCGGATCGCATCCAGTGCGCGTGCTTGCGGAATCGAAGGAGTTGCCATCGTGGCTTCAGGAAAAGCCTGATTACAACATCTGGCAACGCAATAATCTATGGATGTTACACAACGCACTGGCTGCGGCTGGCGGCGAAAACGTGACGTTGATAGCACTGTGGAATTGTGAGGCCGGTGATGGACTAGGCGGAACGGCGGATATGGTCCAGCAAGCGCGTGACCGAGGGTCCAAAACTATCATCCTCGACACGAAAAAAATCTTTTCATCCGTTTAAGCCGTGGCTAAAGACATAGATTGAGTAGCCGCGAAGTAAACCACGTGCGAGTATCTTCCAAGTCATACGCAGTACGGCTGGGGCGCCGCTATAGGCCATCGACTTCTCGATGATTGAAATCCTTTCGATGCAGCTGTAACCGTTCTTTAGAAATATCTCCTCAGGATTATCGACAGTAAATTTGAAAGATGCGCCCATGCCTGTGAGCTTTTCGTGGATTGTTTTCCCGTACTTTTCAAAGAATCCTCGTGTCATGAGATCGCAAATCACCTT